>JALSHG010000105.1 GCA_026982355.1 Thermodesulfovibrio sp. | reverse complement strand
TCCCTCGAGCAGAAGCTGGATATGAGGTATCTTTGTGTCATCTTTTAAAATTGTCAGATTATCTCCACTATCTGTTCGGATTCGAATTTCCCGAAGCTTTGATAAAAAAAGAATCGTTTCGGGCTCTATATCGTGAAGCATTTCTTTGATTCTTTCATAACCAAAGTCCTGCTTATCAAGCGGCAAAATAATCGTAGTCTGTTTTGGATCAATTTCTGATGGAACGCTTGCTACCCAGTGAGGTACGATATATCCCAAACCGGTTTTTTCATCTTTCTCAGGAAAACAGAATTGATAACCGTTAGAAAATATATGTGGTACTGTTGTGATCCGAAAAACAGACTTGAAGCCTATTCCCTTTTCGCCGATGTAACCCTGTATTTTAGTCTTGGTTGTCTTTCCTATTGCACAAATGGCATCTACATTCTCAGATGAAAACCCGACCTCGTTGTTTTGAACAATTAATGCGCCTGTAGCATTTGGGGTGCCGGTTGGATCATCTTTTACTAATTGAAAGGATAGTGCCGGTTCCGCATTATTATATGTGTTGTCTTCCGCATTCTGAATTAATTCAAAGATAAAATGGGTATCCTTAGAGTATAAGCCTTCGGAAAGGCGCTCGATAGAATTGGTCAAATCATCAATCAAAGGATTTTTCTCTCTTAATTGGCCTTTTTCGTCAAGCCAAAACTTATCTTTACGTATTCTTTCAATATGTTCTTTACTCATTCCCGTTTCCTCTTTCAACATGCAGAACCCCATACGCCACCGGCTGGGCGGTAATATCGGCCCGTTCCATGGCAATATCCAATTCCTTGATGCGACGCGCGTAATCAGCTTCAGCCGTATCAATCTGCGACTGGCGCATCCGTCGAATCTTTTCATCGGCGGCCTGCGCAAGCTGGTCTTTCAGCAGGGCAATACGCGCCCGGTGGCTGGTTGTCAGACTTTCACGCCGATACTGTGCCAGCTCCAGGGTCCTGCGCCGGTGTTTTTCGCGCGCCTCCGACCAGAGCTTATAGTGGTGAACATCAAGCTCGTCCCAGGCTCCTGCCTGTGCATTGCCTGTCTGCCCGACAGGCAACGCAGACAGGGAGGGTTCAGGAACATTTTTTTTACCGGCTGGATTTTCCCAGGCCTTTTCCAGAAGTTTTCCCAAACGGGCGGTGATCCGCTCCGAACCCGCAACCGGACACAGGACCAAGTCTTCCCTGATACCGTGAAATCGCCATTGATAAACGGCAAACAGGTGATCCCCGGCCGGGACGGATTGATCCTGCACTTTCAGTGTTGCGACAACCCGTTTCCCGGTGTCTAACGCCGTAGCCGCCTGTTTAACCAGTGGGTGCAGGGGCATGATGAACGCCGCACCGGGATTCCGGGACGCGCAGGCAGCGTCGAAGGTTAAAGTCAGGTGAGGATTGCCGCCCTTCAACCAGTTTTCCCATTCCCTGTACAAGGATGTGTTCCGCCTGGGGAGCTTCTGAAAATCCTTCAATAACCGGTTACGCGCATCCTGTGAGAGACGAAGCGTCTTGAGCGGTTTTTCCCCAAGAATGAATTCCTGCTCTTCGCCAAAGGTTTCATGCAGGTAGTTCACAACAAGATTACGAATCGCTTCGGGAGAAAGCCAGAAGCTCGATGCCTCGTTGATCTCTTTCTTCAACTGTTCTTCAGGCATGCGAATGCCGAACAGTTCCACCTGCTTCTGTTCGAGCTCTTCCTGTTCCCGCATAAAGCGGATTTGATTATCCGCCAATTGCTGGAGCTTCTCACGGCGCTGCGCATCACTCAGGTTGAAATTCCCGGCAATGTTCCGGATTTCCCTGCTGATTCCACCGAGTATCTCTTCGCTGCCACCCAGGGCGTTATTGAAGACTCCTATGCGCAACAGGCACCGTTCGTAAATATCCGCGTCAACCGTCCCGGGTGTAATCAGATTGAATATCGCGATGCTCTCGCTCTTTTGCCCCCAACGGTCGATACGCCCGATTCTCTGCTCAATACGCATAGGGTTCCAGGGCAGATCATAGTTCACTATACAGTCGCAGAATTGATAATCAAGGCCCTCGCTGCCTATCTCGGAAAACAGCATGACATCCAAAGCACGCTCATTCTCACGATCCAATTCAAAGCGGTTCCGTAATTCCGCGCGTTCTTCATCAGGCACGTCGCCGTGGACCATGGCAACACGAAGTCCCCCGGCCTTCAGATGCTCATACAGGTAACCCAGGGTGTGCCGAAAGCTGCTGAAGATCATAACTTTATTGTTGGCCAACTCCTGTTTGTCCCTGAGGATTTTCCTGAGCGCTTCAAGTTTCGGGTCTTCGGAATCAAGATTGCGCGCCTCTTCCAGAATTGTTCCGATTTGTGTCTCTATGGTCTCAACTGTTGCTGCAGAGGGAACTTCTCCCGCATTGTCGGCATCCTCCAATGGCAGTTCATCAAGGCGGCGGTTGAGTATCTCCTGGAGGAAGGGGACAAGGCCGTATAAGCAACTCGCCGCCTGCCGCCTGATTGTTGTCATCATGAATTTAACGCTGTCGTCTCCGTGAATACGCCTGAATATTTCCGCCTGAATCCGAAGCAGGTCGTCATGGAGCTTCTTCTGGGCCGGGGTGAATTCAATGACGACTGTTTCAGGTTTCCTTACCGTGAAGTCTCCGATATCCCTCCTGCGGGTTCTGTTGATTATTCCGGCGAATGTATGCAACGCCTCGATGTCGGTAATGAGCTGCACGCGCTCCCCTGGTGAAATGTCACCACGGGAGAGTTGACCGCGTATCCGGGAGAATTCCGGGCTGTTCCGCAGCAAGGCCCGTCCCCACGATGTTGCGGCGGCCTCATCAAGCGCCTCGACAACTCTTCCGGCCCACCCCTCCCCCTGACCGCGCGCCAGGTCTACGGCGCGGTTTATGAACGGGTTCGGCTCCGCCATGTGCTCAAAGCTCTCCCGGTCGATAATGAGATCAGGGCGAAGCACGTTGAGTAAAACGAAAAGATCGTTACTGCCCATCTGTACCGGTGTGGCAGTCAGGAATACGACCGCCTCGGCGTGGTCGCAAAAGAACCTAACCGCCTTGTGGCTGTACGTATCCGGATTCCGGATGTGATGGGCCTCGTCCACAATAACAAGGTCAAACCGGGGCGGCGGGTCCAGGTCCAGCAGTCCCTTCTTACGTCTTCTCCTGCCGTCCGGACGTGTCCCGTAAAGAAGAGTCTCGTCAAACAAGGAATAGGGTATAATGGCTTTCCGGTACTGCTCGGGCCAGACGCCCTCGAGGTCCATCTCGTTGATGCAGAAGCGAAGAGTCCCGCCGTCAAGATGGGCGAAACGCTCTTCAAAACGTTTCATCTCGATTTGCCATTTACGCTCAGTCACCAGCGGGCGGGGACAGACGATGAGAACGGAGCGGACGTCGCGCCTGGCCTGCAGTTCGCGCAGGATCAATCCCGCCTCAATGGTCTTACCAACGCCGACGCCGTCGGCGATGAGCAACCGCGGACGGTCGGACCGGATAAATTTCATCACCGGCCTGAACTGGTATGGGATGAAATCAACTCGGGCCGCGTTAAGGGAATAAAGCGTGGATAATCCCGGATGTTGAATCAGAAGAGCGGTAAGGCAGGAATGGAACTCATGACAGGGCAACACGATATAATCCCTGCCTTTCCGGTCTTCAGCCTGTATCTGGGAGGCATAGAATATCCGCGTCTCACCATCAATGAACACGTTGTAGCGATTCTCCGGCTCCCCCGGCATGATCGACACAACCGCTCCACGGATGGCTGGATTCGACTTCAGGAAGACTATCCGGCCGGGCTCAAATCCGCCCGCCCGTGTATCTTTTTCCTGATCAGGCTGTTCCTCGTTTGTCTTTTCCAACAGTCATCCCCCCGTTTGTTCCAATGCATTATTCTGCCGTCAACCTTGCATAAAAATACGCTGGCGGGGCAGGAGGCTCATTTGTTTAATTTTGATTACCTGATCTCGAACCCGAAGCCCTCCCCGCTCAGGTTAACCCTGATCTCCTTTATCTGCTCGCCGGCCGCCATCCTGGTCAGCAGTTCCCTCGACATATCGGGCAGGAGGGTGTTGGTGAGGATGTGGTCCACATTCCTGGCGCCGCTTTCGACTTCGGTGCAGCGGCTTGCAATATTATCAATGAGATCGTCCGTGTAATTAAATGCCACATTCCTGTTTTCCATCATCCGCTTTGCGATGCGGTCCAGCTTTAGCTTGACGATAAGCCGCATGACCCTGTCGGTTATCGGGTAATACGGCACCACCTTCAGGCGGCCCAGGAACGCTGGCTTGAAGTGTTTCAGCAGCTCGGGCCGGACCATTTCCGACAGGCCCTGCCAGTCCGGCATCGTCTCTTCATCCGCGCATGCCTTCATGATCAGGTCTGTCCCGAGGTTGGACGTGAGTATTATCACCGTGTTTTTGAAGTCTATGCGGCGGCCTTCGCCGTCTTCAAGCACGCCCTTGTCAAAGACCTGGTAAAAGAGTTCCATTACATCCGGATGCGCCTTCTCCACTTCGTCCAGAAGCACGACGCTGTACGGCCTCTTGCGCACCGCCTCGGTCAGCACGCCGCCTTCGCCGTATCCCACATACCCGGGGGGGGAGCCCTTGAGTCCGGAAACGGTGTGCGCCTCCTGGTACTCGGACATGTTTATGGTAATCAGGTTGTCCTCGCCGCCGTAAAGCAGCTCGGAAAGCGCAAGGGCCGTCTCTGTCTTGCCCACGCCGCTGGGACCTACAAACATGAACACGGCGGTGGGCTTGGAGGGGTCTTCAATGCCTGCATGGGCGGTCTGTATCATCTGCGCTATGGCCTCAAGCGCATGATCCTGGCCGATGATCCTCTCGCCCAGCAGTTTCCCCATGTTCAGGACCGTGGCGATCTCGTCGGTAAGCATCCTGCCGGTGGGGATGCCTGTCCAGCCCGAGATCACCTCGGAGACAATCCCGGAATCCACGACGGTCTGTACAAGGGGCGAATCCCCCTGCACACCGGCGAGTTCTTTCTCCAGGGTCTTGAGATTTTCCTTCATTTCAGGCAACCGGCCGTCCGCAGGGTCTTTCTCATGGATGTCCTGTATGTCCCGGCGCACATCCTTTATCCGGTTGGCTATCTCCATCTCCTTTTCCCATTTTCCGTTCAGCTCCTTCAGGCGCGTTTGTGTCTCCTCTTTCTCCTTTGCAAGCGCCTTCAGGCGTTCCCCGTGGTCAAAGCCTATCAGGACCTCCCGCTCGAGCATCTTCATCTCCCTTTCAATCCGGCCGATCTGCCGGGTGGCCTGTTCAATCGCCGGGGGGATGGTGTTCTGGCCTATGGCCACCCTTGCGCAGGACGTGTCCAGCACGCTTACCGCCTTGTCCGGCAGTTGCCTGGCCGTGAGGTAGCGGTGTGAGAGGCGCACCGCATCAAGCAGGGCGTCATCCGTGATCATGACCTTGTGGTGTTTCTCGAGAAACGGCGCTATGGCGCGCATCATGACCACGGCCTTTTCTTCATCAGGCTCCTCGATCTGCACCACCTGGAACCTCCGGGCCAGGGCCGCGTCCTTTTCAAAGTATTTCTTGTATTCCGACCACGTGGTCGCGGCTATGGTGCGCAGTTCGCCGCGCGCGAGCGCGGGCTTCAGCAGGTTGGCCGCATCGCCCGAGCCTGCGGCCCCTCCCGCGCCTATGAGTGTATGGGCCTCGTCGATAAACAGTATGACGGGTACGGGGGATGCCTTGACTTCTTCAATAACTGATTTGAGGCGGTTCTCGAATTCCCCCTTGATCCCTGCTCCGGCCTGCAGCAGTCCCAGGTCGAGGGTGTGAATCGCCACGTTCTTAAGGGGCGGCGGCACGTCGCCCTCAACTATCCTGAGGGCGAACCCCTCCACGACCGCTGTCTTGCCGACACCGGCCTCGCCCGTGAGTATGGGGTTGTTCTGCCTGCGCCGTATAAGGATGTCGACCATCTGCCGGATCTCGAAGTCGCGTCCCAGCACAGGGTCTATCCCGCCTTTGCGCGCCTTTTCAGTCAGGTTGACCGTGTACTGGTCAAGGGCCTTCGTGCCTTTGGCAATCATGCCGGGCGCCGCCTTCCCCGCGGCGGCGGGGGCCGCCGCCGCGGTCTCGCCGTCCTCGCGCGAGCCCGCAACTATATCGGGCAGGCTCTGCGTCAGTGTCTCCACGGATATTTTTTTGAATTCGCCGGAGCTTGACGCCAGCATCCGTGACATTTCATCACCGGCCATAAGGGCCAGGATAATGTGGCCCGAGCGTATCGCCGCCGCCTGGAAGTCTATGGATGCGACCAGCCATGCGTCCTCCGCCATCCTCGGTATGCGCGGTGACAGGGCCGGTGTCCGGGCGTTGCCGGTCTTGAATCCTTCCATTGCGCGCGTCAGGTCGTCCACCAGGCGGCTCTCGTTTATCTCAAAGTGCCTGAGTATCTTCTGCATGTCAGTATCCGGCATCTCGAGAAGCTTCAGCAGGAAGTGTTCAACATCCACCTCGTAATGGGTTTGAGACAGGCAGAGCCCGGCCGCTGACTCCAGGGCCTTGCGGCAGGTGCTGTTGAGTTTTCCTATGAGTGACTTGATGTTTGATTTGGGCATATGCGTCTCCTTAAGGTTTTATTATTCACAGGTCCGTCTCCTGAAACGTTGCATACGGATCGTGTTCGGGGACCGCTCCGCCGCCGCCCAGCCAGGTCGTCTCGCCTAACAGCGGGTGACCCTCGCCCGGTATGCAGGGCGGGATCTCGCCGCGCCTGAGGATTACACGCACCTCGAATTCATACTCAATGCCTGTCATGTATTTCACCAGGGCAAAGACCGAACGGAGCATCTCCCCGCCGGGCAGGAAGCGGATATATCTGTCGTATTCCATGGGACCGAGGTTCACCCTGAATTTTGACCGGCATTCTTTCACATAACCGCCGCAGACCGCATCAATGCCCAACCGTGCGTTGGCCGTGCCTATGCGTGTGAGGTCCGCCGGGCTTAACGGAAGCAACTGCTCTATGAACTGCTCGATCTCCACGGGCACGCCCGCAAGGTACCCGACAGCCGCCTCCACGGCGCATGCGGACGGAACGCCCCTTGATAAGAGTCCGCTGCAGTAATACGGCAGTGACTTGTCCGGCAGGCCGATTGATTCAAGCAGGCCGGGCGTGCCCAGACCCGTGAGGCTGAGGATGCAGGATGAAATCCTGTCATTTGCGCCCGGGAGGTAATTTTCGGCAAGCCGGTATTTTTTCCACGCCAGGTAGAAGAGGGAGACAAGGCGGTGATGGAACATGTCGTAGAATTCCTTCAGGCCGTGGTCTTTCTCGATCATCCTCTCGATTACCTGTTCACTGTAACAGTGGGGCAATACACCGGAGGGCCCGACCAGCCCCATGAACGCGACCTCCATGCCGACAGGCCCGCCGCCGTCACCATGCTCTATTCCTGAAATGTCCGACGGGGGAAAGGCCAGCCCCGGTTTTGAGGAAAAGCGCACCGCCTCTTCACCGGGCACAAGTGTCCTGCCGAGAGGTTTTCCGCCTTCGGAGAGATTCTCCAGTATGCAGACCGCCCTGAAAAAGGAGAATCTGTAGAATTCCCTGAAAAGACGGTCTCTCAGAGAAGTATGCGCTTGCCGCTCCTCGGGGCCCATTCTTTAAGCACCTCCCGCTGTTGTATGGTCCTTGCCGCCAGTTGCGAAAATGAATTTATCGAGACGTACTGTCCCAGGAATCTCTCCAGCACGCTTGCAAACAGGTAATATCCCGCGCCCACGTACTTGTCTTCATCAAACTCTATGGTCACCCGCACCCCCCGGCAGAAGGAAGAGCCTATTCTTTTCGTCACATGCTCCGAGCGCAGTGAGACGATCCCGTTTATCTGCTGCCTGGTGGACGGTGAGTTGTCGAAGTCATAAAGCCTGAGTATCTCTTTGAGCGCCTCTTCTCCTCCACGGACAATGGAAAGGTAATTCAGGGACAGATGCGATATGAGCCGCCACTGCAGCGCGCCCCTTGCTGAAGGCCTTCTGGCCGCAGTGGGCTTTATGAGGCACTTTATCCATGAAACGGGTGCGGCGGCCTCCATTTCAAAGTCACCGTCCGGGTCGCCGAAAGGCAGGCGGGCGGGTATGTCCCGGTTGGTGCACGTGGTATGAATAGTCAGTATCTCCGCATCAGGGTCCACGGTCTTATAGTTCAGGTCCGCAAATGAAAGGTAAATCTCCGTGCCCCCGTCACCCTTTATGCCCGATGCAACACGGTGCATCAGCCAGTATGCCCCGCGGCCCCTGCCGCCGCCGTCGTCCGCGTGATGGCGCAGGGAATAGAGGGGCTGGTACTCAACCGTGTTTTCGGGTGCGGCGGCGGATGACGCCAGCACCCTGTCTATGCTGTATATCTCGGTTGCAAGGCGCCTTCTCAGGTCGGGTATTACATGATACCTCGTCCGGCGGTGGTCGACCCGGAGCGGTTCAGCGATGCGTTTGAACAGGTTGACCACGGGCGTTGCATTCAGGCAGAAAGTGTCCTTGTTTATTACAAGATTGGGCTTGGCGGCCCTGTTCAGGTATATCCTTATGTCGAGCACATCCCCGGGAGGCGAAGTCTTTCCGATCCTGTCCAGTCCCCCGAGATCGAAAAAGAGGAACTTCTCGGGAAAACAGAAGTATTCAAAAAGCAGGAGGTGCCCGGGAAACGAACGCGGGGAATACGGAAGAAGGCTCTCGTCAGGCTCGAAACCCACGGGCGTTATATCCGGGGGAGACAGGGTGATGATCCCCGGCCTCCCCCTGCCGGATTTGACCTCGCACTCGATATGGCAGGCATTATTGAAGAGGAGCTCATAGAGATGAAATACGTGCTGGTACGGCCCGTTAAGAAAGAAACGCAGGCTCTTCCAACCGAGTTGCGAAAAGTTCATGTTGTTGAAGGTTTTCAACCGGATCTCAACGGCCTGGCGTGCGTCTTTGACGGGCTTCCCGGGATCATGCAGCCCTGCAGAGACTACCTCGACCGGCCACATCGTTACAGGGTAACACGTGGTGAACTGGCACGGTGTGCCGCCCACCGGTTTTGAATAAAGCATTGTGTCCTTGTCTATCGTATATCCGGTCGCAGGGATATTGGGTTTGATGGGCCCGAAATTCACAACAGACATGGAAGGTATGGGATTGTTGTAATGCGGATAGATGATATTCAGGAGCGATTCGGTTATCTCGGGGAAGTCATCATCGATTTTTTTGTGTATCCGCCCGCTCAGGAATGCAAATGCCTCGATCAGGCGCTCCGTAAAAGGGTCTTCGCATTTGTCCGGCTCCAGGAGCAGCCTGCCGGCGATCTTGGGGTACTTCCTGGCGAATTCAGCCCCCATTTCCCGGATAAATGTGAGTTCCTGTTCATAGTAGTTCAGTAATTGATCATCCATTGATTTCCCGCCTGTTTACCTTGCAGTTGCATAAAACACCGGCGGCGGAGCGGAGGAGTCCGGCGGTTTCCCGCCGGACTCCTCCGCACGTTTATGCAACATTAAGGGTTGCTTTAAAGTTGAGGTTTTATCCTGAAATAAAGTACTGCCCCCGGGTTATGTCAAAGTAGGTATCAAAGGTAACCGGCTCGGTCACCGGGTCCGCGACGAGCATCCCGCTTATCCTGAACCTTATATTCCGCTCGTTCCTGTCCCCGGCCTCAATGCGGACAGTGACGTTTTTCAGCCTGCGCTCAAAGCGCGATATGGTCTTTTCAATATCGCTGCGCAACTGCTGTTTAACGGACGGGTTCCGCGGATTCCCGGCGGTGAAGTCCCGCAGGCCGTATACGAACAGGGAATTACCGACTTCCCTGCATTCAGCGGGGACAGGCAGTATGCTGCGTCTCGTGTTCAGGAGATTCTCCAGGTCCCTGACGACCGCGGCCTTGACCCGGCCGATAGTGTACGAGCGCTGCCGGACAGGCTCGTGTGCTGCGCCCGGCTCGTTATCAATAAGCCTGTCCAGTACGGATGCCTGTATGCCCTGCCGGTCCGGTTTCATCCAGCCTCAAGGATTATACCTTTTTATTTTTCTCCAGGTCCCAGCCCGCCGGCACGTTTCCGCCGCCGCTGCCGTCCGCCCGTTTCTGCTTGATGTAGTTCCACTCGATCTTGCCGTAGTTGAATGAAACCGATTCCGTGGCTTCGCCGCCTCCGCCTCCGCCCACGGACACCGAGCTGATAATGCAGTTGCTCATTGTATATTCCATGTATTTGAGCTTGTCTCCGCCGGCGCGGCACATCTCGAACTTGACCTCCTTGATATGCCTTCCCTCCGCGCAGGCCAGGGCCAGGAGCGGCGATGAGGAATCCAGTGTCTTGACAATGGAGAAATCCTGAAAATCGGCCCTTGCAACCGTGCCCCCGCCGGATGTGCTTGCTGAACCGGATGCCATCTGCGATACTCCCCAGTTGTAGGAAAGGACCTCTATCCAGTCCTTGTGCTTGTCATCCGTGCTTTCTCCCTTTATCCCGTCGATCTTTAAAAAGTTATCTGCTGGCATAGATTGTTTTACCTCCTTTTTTAATTAATTGGTTAATTGTTTGCGGGCCCTTTATGGAATCAATAACCCGTTGCCGGCTTTTTTGGTGAAAATCCCCATCCACCTGCCGCGTTTTTTGTAATCCGCAGGGGCAAGGCGCGCCTTGCCGCTACCACGTTTTTTTAATACATCAGCCTTTGGCCGGCGGCGGAAGCTCGGAGACCAGCCTCAACGAGATGGTCAGCTCGTCCAGTTGGTAATGGGGCTTGAGAAACGCAACCGCACGGTAAGCGCCGGGTTTGCCGGGTATCTCGCTGACATCCACCCTTGCCTCCCTCAGCGGGTATTTTGCCTTCATCTCCTGTCCGGCGTTGTCGTCCAGGAGCACATAATTGCTGATCCACCTGTTGAGGAAATCCTCGGCGTTTTTCCGGGTCATGAAGCTTCCCACCTTATCCCTCATTATGGACTTCAGGTAGTGGGCGAATCTTGAGACCGCGAGTATGTACTGCAACTGCGAGGACAGCCTTGCATTTGCGGTTGCGGAAGGGGTGTCGTAGACCTTGGGCTTGTTGACCGTCTGCGTGCTGAAAAAGGCCGCATAGTCCGTGCCCTTGCAGTGCACCAGGGGTATGAAGCCGAGGTCTGCAAGCTCTTTCTCCCTCCTGTCGGTGATTGCTATCTCGGTGGGGCACTTCAGCGCCACGTCTCCCTCGTCTGTTTTAAAGGTGTGGACCGGCAGGCCCTCCACCAGGCCTCCGCCCTCAACGCCCCTGATCGCCGCGCACCAGTGGTACTTGGCGAATGCATCCGTCAGCCGCGCGCCGAGGGCATATGCCGCATTGCCCCACAGGTACTTATCGTGTTCGGTGCCTTCCACGTCTTCCTCGAAATCAAACGCCTCAACCGGCACGTTATCCTTCCCGTAGGGAAGACGCATGAGGATATGGGGCAGGGCGAGCGCCACATACCTTGAGTCCTCGGACTCCCGGAAGGACTTCCACTTGGCATACTCCACGCTCTGGAATATCTTGGCCATGTCGCGCGGGGTGCCGAGCTCTGTAAAACTGTCCAAGTTGAAGAGCCCGGGGGATGCCGCGGAGATAAACGGCGCATGTGCGGCGGCAGCCACCTGCGATATCTTCTCCAGCAGCGACAGGTCCTGTGGATGGTTGCTGAACTCATAATCACCGATCAGAGCGCCGTAGGCCGAACCGCCGAACATGCCGAACTCTTCCTCGTATATCTTCTTGAAAAGCGTGGACTGGTCGAACTCGCTGGCCTTCTCCATGTCCTTCAGCAGGTCCTTCTTGGAGACATTCATCACCCTGAGTTTCAGGGTCTCACCCGTCTCGCTCTGCTGCACGAGATAGTGCAGCCCCCTCCATGAGGCCTCAAGCTTCTGGAAATCGGGATGGTGCAGGACCTCGTTGAGCTGCCTGGATATCAACTGGTCGATCTGGCTGATCCTGGCGTTTATCATCGCCTCGGTGTCTTTGGAGACGGTGATGACGCCCTCCATGACCTGACTGACAAACTCGCCGATAACATCCTTCGCCCATTCTCTCTGGCTCTCCTCGCGGGCCATGCGGCCGTCTTCAATGATCCTGTCTAAGAGACTCTTTTCTTCTTTGACTTCTTCTGCACGGGCAGATTCCGCTGCTGTCTGTTCTTCCTTATCAGCCATGTGGTCACCTCCTTTGTTTTAATCTTCTTTCTTCTCTTCTTCTTTTTTAACCCCGGCCTCGTCGCCGAGTTTCCGCAGGGCGTCGGTGTTTGTCACGACTTCCTGCAGCAGTTCGTCAAGCCTGTCGTTGCCGTCCAGCCTGCTGAGCAGTTCGGAGAGTTTCTTCCTTGCCTCCACGAGTTTGCGCACCGGTGTTATCTGCTCGGCCACCCGCTCGGGATGGAAATCATCCATTGACCTGAAACGCAGTTCCACGGCTATCCTGGAGTCGTCATCCGCGATCTTGTTGTCCACCTTGAAGGCAAGCCTCGGTTTCATGCCTGCCAGCACCTTGTCGAAATTGTCACGGTCTATCTCGACGAACTTCCTGTCCTTGAGCTTCGGAAGCGGCTCGTCCGGGTTGCCCGAATAATCGCCGAGCACACCCACGACAAAGGGTATCTCCTTCATCTCGATTGCATCGCCTATCTCCACGTCATAGGTTATGTGGACCCTTGGAGACCTCACCCTGTCGAGTTTATGTTGCAGACTTTCGGCCATTTTATCTCCTCCTTGGTTAATGGAATTTGAATTTGAGCCTCTTGCAAAAGTCTGAAAATGCCTGCATATGTCATTTCGACCGCAGGGAGAAATCTTTTGGCATCGACGCCTTGCAAAACCTCCCTCTCGGCCGGAGGTAACAGACAGAGGACTTTTGCAACAGCCTCATTTTATCTGAATTATGTGAAAATTCAGCGCCCCATCCCCCTGATAACATCCTCCCGGCGGTAAGGAGTATTAACAGGTCGATCATGTCCTGTACATCATGGCCTTTGTTACATCCATGGTGCATATCCTTCTGAAAAGCTCCTGCGCCCTCCCCATATCATCATCCGAGGGAGTCCCCGACGTCAGGCATTGATACAGGGTCTCAAACACCTCGGCAATCCACATGGGTGATTCCCAGCGTCCGAGTTGCAGCTCTTCTATCAATGCATACAACTGCTCCACGATCGGCCTTGCCAGGTCAGGCCTCTCGGCCCTGAGGCAGAGCTTGGCCATAAGCAGGCGGTAACGGTTCTGCTCCCTTACGGAAGGCATGCTGCACGATGCCCTGTAAAGCTGCTCAAGCGCCTGTTTTATGCCCCCGGAGTTCAGCTTTTTCACTGCATCCTCCCACATGGCCTTTTCAACGGACGCAGCATCGGAAAACCGCGCCGCCGGCAGAGGCCCCGAGGCGGCGGGCCCGGCATGTGCCTGCATTTCCCCCTCCCCTGAACCTTTTGTGTCCTCTTCTTCCCCGGCCGCCGCTGTCTCCTCCTCCACCTGCGGCAGCGGCTCGGGGTCGGGCTCTTTTTCCTTTTTCTTTTCAAGCAGTTTCAGTGCAAGCTGCCTGCAGCTTTCAATGGCGTCCCTCAGTTCCGCCGTCCTCGGCGCATTGGGGCCGAATCTCTCATCTATTATGCCGTCGAGAGTGGTGAATTCCTCAAGGCAGAGATCAAGCGTCTCCGCCAGCGACCTGTAATACTCCTTTGACGACCGCTCAACGGCGGCATCGAAATCCTCAAGCGGCAGCTTGCCCTCTGCTATCAGCTCATCGCGCTGCTGCTTTTTGTTTTCATCCACGTCGCCGTACTGGTTGCGCGTGTCGGACTCATAACCCACCTGGTGGGCCTCCTGCCATTTATACCATGAATATCCCGGGGTGGAGCGGGTATCCGTAAGAGGCGCCTGCCGTATACTGAATGAGAGCTTGTCGTTCATGAACTCAATCGGCCCGGCCCTGAAATCGAGGTCTCCATCCTCTATCTGCGGATAGAGATTGTCCCAGTAGTCTCTCAGCAGGGAATGGATTATCCCGAGCCCCGCGGCAAGACCCCCAAACCCTTCGGTCTTTATCAGGGCCTCGGTAAGCCAGGCCGCTATCTGTATGTCCTTGGTCCTGCCGGAAAGCGCATCAACAGAGACACTGATCACCTTTTCCCAGTCAGCCCTCTTGATGTCGCCTTCGGAAAGCAGGGGATCATGCAGGTCGTCTTCCCTCCTCGCCTCTTTAATCTCGTCATAAACAGGTGTGTAACGGAGGTCCACGCCGGCGGGGTTTTCACCGGGGATGGGAGCCAGTATGGCCTCTATGTCAATCTCTCTTTTCATTGTCTGCCTCTGATGCGGTGGGATTGAACGAGATCTCCCGGATTTCCAGGAGTGCGACCTCCTCTTCGCCGATCCGGAACACGTGCTGGCCCGCTCCCTTTGAGAACGGTCCCCCCAGCGGTGTCCAGTCGGTCATCCTTCCGAGCTTTATGCGCTCGTCCTCATGCATGAAGGATTCCGCGTACAGCACCGGGAGAAAACAGTTCAGGGTAAGCCCTCCCTGCAGGGTCAGGAATGCAGAGGCCCATATAAGATCGAAAAGGGTCTTCGGCGGTGTGATGGAAATCTCTCTTAATGATTCAAACGGTATCCATATATAGCGCTCATGCACAAATGCCTCGAGAAACCGGGCAAGGCGGCTGTCCGTGTCCTTGATTCCCGTGAAGCGTTTTTGGCCGTTGATGGTTCCGCTTACAGCAGGAACCGCGGCATCCACCCGGTCAAAGAGCGGTTTTGCCTCTTCGATGTTTTTTTCCCCGAGCTTCCGCAGGGCGGCATAATAGGTTTCAATATAGGGCGGGGTCTCCGGGAGGAAAGAAGGCCGGCGGCCGTTCCTGAAGACCTCCATCCTTTCCTTTTCGGCATGGACAAGGTTTCTGTATGCCAGGGCGCCCGCCTCCCTGCCCGCATCCATCGCAGCTATTATGTCGAGGTCGCGCTCCGCCTTGTCCCATTCGCCGCACAGGGAACGGACCTGGAACAGGAGCGTCCGCCTGCCTGCATCCCCGGGCGAGGTCCTGACCTCGCTGATCAACTGCGTGCGGGCGTCGGAAAGCCTGCCTGCTCTGACGAGTTCAATAGAGTCCATTAAAGGAACGGTCTTTTCCTGCTAAACTGTTTTATTAAAGCGTGGCTGTTCATTGCAATCTTAACAAAATTAAATTGGCAGGTCAAATTTTCCGCATCTCCGGTTTAAGGCATTTCCGGCAATGCATTTCCCGGAACCGGTGGATATTGACCACAGCCTCACAAAGTCACCCGTCAACAAGGGGCGTTTAAAAAAGGCCATGTACGACCTTTCAAACGTCCCCCCCATAAAGATTGCATTCGGCGCAGTGTTGTCCCTTCGCCTGAGCAACCTGTGCCACATCCTGATCAGCGCGCACCGGTCATGGAATGTTTCCCTGTCCAGGCGGATAATGCCCGCCTCTCCCCCCGCCGGGTCCCCTGCGTCCCATTGACAGCCGCCGGTTTCCGAGGAGCAGTTGCTTTTTCTCATGAGGATTTCCATTTTCCTGCTGAATCCGGTCCAGTCCGGAAACGGCGGCCTGAGATTCCTGACAGCGGTCTCCAGTGTCCTCAAGTCCTCAAACGCCCGGCTTGAAAGATATTCCATGCCGCCCCACGGCTTTTCGCATGCAATCGGGAGGAGGTCCCACTGAGACTCCCAGTCCTTCAGGCAGCCGCTGCCGATTACAAGAAAGGGATACGGCCGGCCGAGGCTGTCGCTGCTGTCCTTCAGCAGTCCGCATGCGAGTGATTCCCTGCCCGCGCCCCTGGCCCAGAAGCGCCATGCAACCGGCGCCCTGCCGCTGTAGTTCCTTGAAACCACATCCCTGTAGCCCCGGTCCACCCAGTCCGAGAAGCTCTTTGACAGGGGCGATTCCGGGCCTATCCGGAAATAGTCCTTTGCCGAGGGGTGCTTGCCGTAAGCCGCCCAGTTCCACTGCACGCCGGATTTTACCGGTCCCAGCAATGCGAAATGCTCCTTACGATTTCACCGGGGGAAAACCTGAATTTCTTCAGTACGGCGCCGGCCCCCCGGAATTTATAGTTGACCCTGATGTACCTGATACCCAGGTCCGTCAGGGCTCTCCTCTTTGCGGGAAACTCTTTAGGGTAAAACGTGCGGCGTCCTCCTTTGAACTCGTCTAAAAAATCAACAAACGCCTGCGGGCCCCTGTAAGTCTTTGCAAGGGTGATGTCTCCCACTTCGATGCTGAATACCACATCGCCGCATGTGCGCGGGGACCATCTGAATGTCCTGCTCACCGGAAACTGGTAGTTGTCCAGCCTGTACGTCCCGTCCGTGCACTGCAGCTCCACGTGTGTGGCATGGGGTTTCAGCCGTGAATCCTCGTTGGCGTCCGTGGGCAGGCCCTTGATCAGCACATTGTAGTTCTGTTTCGCCAGCGCATCCGCGTGCGCGCCGGCCCCTTTTCTCAGGAAGGCGAAAAAGGCCGTCCTGAAAGGCACGGCCCTGCCGAACACCTCCCTTGCCTGGTATCCCCTGCCCTGCCTGTACCTTACAAACGGCGCCGCCGGCTCTTTGACGAATTTCCATGCAAAACCGTTTTGTCCAAGGAGCAGTTCTATGGCCTGCCGGCGTGAGGCCCCCTGTATTTCAGCGAGGACGTCGGACTCCCACCGCTCCTGCAACCGGCACGCTGTTTCCCTGAGTGTGTATTCCCAGAGAAAATCAAGCGGGCCTGTTACAAGGTCCGAGACGATAGGGGACAATTTCCCCCCCTCTGCCAGGCCGGTCTTTAATGCGGATGCGGCCCTGTAGCCCGCATAAAAAGGCGACTCGCCGACGGCGGGGTCTTCCGAGAAGACACGGAGCGCCGTTTCGTACGCCTGGTTGGCGGATGCGGTTACGGCCGTTATGTCCCTGATGGCCTTCCGGTATTCGGTGTACGCCTTTATTGAGAGGGATTCCCCGCCGGAGGCCTCCCGTTCCCCCCTGCCGAGCTTTTTCTCTATGACGCTGATGACCTTCTTGCCCTTTTCCGCGGCCTTTGCAATGGTGCCCCCCACCGCAGAGCCTATCTTACCCACCTTCCTGAACTCGTAAGCCTGCAGCAGCCACGGGGGCGCATCGCCGTTTTCCGCAAGGGGCCCGAGTTCCCCGGTCATCCTCTGCAGAAAGGCAAAATACGGCCCTTTCTCGCCAGCCATCGCGGCGGCGGTGTTTCTCCACTGCTCCCTGCCGCCGAGCCTCTTCCGGCCCTTTGAGAAAGAGGAGCTGAACTCCTGCCATGCCGTGAAGCTGCTGTCGCGGTACCATTTTTTGAACTCCAGTTTCCGGTCCGCAAAGATCAGCGGGTCGGGAAGGGCGTCCTCGATCTCGCTGATAAAAGAATCTATCATTTTCCGGCCCCTGAGCGTAAACGCCGGAGCAACTGCCGTCTCCAGTCCTTCAGGAGGGGAATCACCGCCCCAGAAATCCCCCAGGGTCATGGGCGGCACAGAGCCGCTCC
Source organism: Thermodesulfovibrio sp. (assembly GCA_026982355.1). Classification (GTDB taxonomy): domain Bacteria; phylum Nitrospirota; class Thermodesulfovibrionia; order UBA6902; family UBA6902; genus JAADFS01. The sequence continues at coordinate 25,427 of JALSHG010000105.1, read as the reverse complement.
CGTTCACCCATGAGGCGATCCAGCGGGGGTTCCGGCCCTTAAGTTCCAGGAGGTGTTTCAGCCATGACTGGAAGATATCTATCTCTTTGCTTATTTCCCCGGTGTCGGTGCGCCGGATTATGTATTGGAGATACAACCGGCCGAATTTCTTAACCGTATCGGGGCCGGCATCAGGCTCAACCGCGGAAATCAGGGCTTCATAAGGCGGAACCGGTTTTGCCTGGATGGATTCTTCGTCTTCGCCTCCGAGGCGGGCCTTCAGGAGATTGATGCGCCTTGCCAGGAGTGCGACGTAGCCGCCCACGACCTCGTCGGGGACGGCCGGCGTGAAATCCGTCAGCCTCTGCACCATCTGTCTGTCCAGGGGCGCCATGACACCCTCCCTGAACCGCCTGCTGAAATTCTCCTTCAGTCCCTTCTCGGCATTGACGCTTTCATACAGGCCGAACCGTGGTATCCACCAGTCGCGGTTCCGCTCCTCCACTTTCAGGATTGCATTGTTGAAGAGGTTCATTGTCACAAGGTCGGGCATGAACCTGCCCTGCAGAACAGGTTGTTTCGCAAACTCGTGCGAGGCATCCCTTAATGTCCGGAGGTTCTTGACAAACGAGAAGCTCAACAGGCCGCAGAGGGCCACGCCTGTGAGAACCCACGAGACAAGGCCGAGGTTTCTCGTGAACCTCTGCCACTGGACGGCCCTGCTCGTGGGCGTGAACAGCCCCCTGTCGCCCGGCAGGATTCTGGAGAAAAAATCATGAAGGAAAAGTCCCCTGCTCGTGCCGGGCAGCACCTCCTTCTCACTGATTAGGCCCAGTGTGTTCAGGAAATGGGAATAAGGGGTGCCTTCCTGCCGTCCGCTGCTGAAAAACAGGCCGCGCAGGACCGGCGTCTCCTGGTAGGGGTTCTCCTGGAACGCCCCCTTCATGAAGGACTCGATACCCTGCCTGAGGTTCCCGAATTCCTCGGGAAACAGAAGGAGCCCCGGGTCAACCTCGCCCGGTCCGGATTTGTGCAGGAGCAGGATGCGGAGGTTCCTCAAGCGTTCTCCTATGGAATTCAGCGCTGAATCAAGAAAGCCCGTGATGTCGGTGGACAGTTCCTGGTTTATAACGCCCATGGGCTGGCCGGTGGTCTCCTCGGGCAGGCGTTCGCAGAACCGGGTCATTCCCTGTATGAGGTCGCACTTGGTGACAAGCACGTAAACCGGGAATTTGACCCCCATGGCGCGCATGAGCTCATCTATCCTGCGCCGGATGTTACGCCCGTCCTCCTCGAGGGCCTCGCCCGGGCTCTCCAGCAGCCTGTCGGCGGCCAGTGTCACGATAAGGCCGTGGAGGGGCTCTTTTTTCCTGTATTTAACGAGCAGGTTCAGAAATTTCTGCCACTCGTCCCTGTCCCTCCCCTCATCCACCGGAACCGCGTATCTTCCCGCTGTGTCGATGACGACCGCCTGTTCAAAGAACCACCAGTCGCAGTTTTTCGTCCCTGAAATGCCCGGCGTCCGCGCAACCCCGGCAAACGGCGAGGAAAGGCGGGCGCTTTGTATGGCGGTGGTCTTGCCCGAGCCGCTTTCTCCCATTACGAGGTACCACGGCAGCACGTACAGGGGGTTTCCGTACTTTCTCAGGTGCGAGCGCCTCAGGGCGTCGACGGCCTCCTTCCACCGCGCCTGGAGTTCCTTCATCTCTTCTCTTTCCCTGCCACTGAGCGCGCTTAAGCGGGCCTCGTCCTGCTCTATGACCTGCCGGACAAAACGCTGCTCCCTGCGCCTGAGCCACAGCTTGCGGAGAAACACCGCCCCGATCCCCGCCCCCGCAACGGCGAGCAGCAGGAAGAATCCCGCCCACCACGGCCAGTCCAGGCTGAGCACCACCCCGAATACAAGCAGTACGGCCAGGACGCCCAGTGCGGCAAACAGGAATATCTTGAGAAACTTTAATAACTTGTCTTTCATTTCGGTAATGAGCTCAAGAAACTTTCACCTATCCCCCTGAGGGAGAATGTGTAAATCAGGAACAGCAGCCCGAAAAGCAGGACCGGCGCTGCAAGGGTTACGGCCGTAAAGAGCGAGAAACGGAATTTCGGCTTCTGCACGGCCGTCTCCACCTGCCCTGAGGGACGGGCCTCGGGGAAGAGTTCCATCATTTCAAGGGAGGGAACACCCAGGGAACTTCCCGCAAGCAGCTTGAGATTGGAAGTCTTCAACTGTTCGAGCAGGTATTCGTCTTCCTTGCGGCAATAGCGCCCCATGAAACCCAGCGCCAGGCAGAGGTAGTAAACCTCCCTTACATCCCTCTGATGGGGGCCGAGTGCGTTCAGCCGCTCGAAAAACTCCTCGCCGGCGGCAGCCGTGTTATAAAAGATGCGCTGCAGCAGCTCCCTCTGCCACTGTTCCTTGTGCTGCCACGAAGAGCCCAGGATCGCCTCATCCACCCATGCGCAGACCGCGAACCGCGCGGTGTCATAGTCGTCGCGGGTGAAAAGGCCCTTTTTCAGGCAGTCTTCGCTCTGTGTCATCAGGCGCATGATATCGGCCCTGACCTGTTCGAAGGCCGGCTGCCTTTTATTCAGCGTTTTCCGGAAGTAAGACACGTACGCTATGAGCTCCATGAAACAATCGGTCAGATGCATGATAAACTCCGTTCCCCCGGTCTGTTATTTTCCCACAACCATGAGCTCGACCTCGAGGTCCTCAGGGGCATTGTCCCAGTAAAGGGCTATATTGTTGCCTTTTTCCACGAAACCCCACTGTTCGCTGTGCCGGTCCACCGCAAAATACAGGCAGTCGGCCCTGCGCGGCAGTTCCTGCGGAGGGACCGGGAGGTTCTCCAGCACGATGCCCGGAAGCGCCCGGGCTATCAAAATCGGCAGATGCTCGCGCGAGCTCAACTTGGCCAGTGATGTCAGCGACTTAAGCGCCGCCCTGTGGTCTTCCGCCGTCCTGCATACGAGGAAGAAGCGGTTGCGTCCCTCAAACACGGCGGGTTTCAGGTCCGCGGCATAATAAGTGCCGTCATAAACCAGTTTTATTATATATTCCGGCCCTGCCGTGATCTCGTCCATCAGGCGGGTGAGTGTTCTGCCGGCCGCTGAAAAGCATTCCCACAGCCTGCCGTGGTCATAATTAGGCAGTGCGGGGCCTCCGTCGCCGGATTCCCCCATGACATTCACGTTTTCTGAAAAAGATGAAAGCTCGCCGATAAGCTGTCTCACGGTTCCGTAGACGGTCCACGGATGTACCCGCCCTGTTTCCGTGTAATGAAAGAGCAGGGGCACGTACCGGTTAAGGGACCTGAGGGCCAGGAGGTAGACCATGTCCCTCGAGCCGAACTCGGCGCTCTGTATCCCCCGCTGTCTCTTGTACTCTTCAAGCTGCCGGCTGCGCGCGGCTGTCTGGTCCCTTATCTCCCTGACGAGTTTAAGGAGGACGTCCGAGCCCGCGACAGTGAGACACGGCGGTACAAAGCCGGGTGAAAGGACCACATCCTCACCCTCCCTTTCCAGCCGGGCAACCGGGATGAGGTCGTAATCGCCCAGCAGTTCCGTCTCGGTCTCCCAGAATATTTTCAGTACGTAACTGAGCCGTTTGACCCGGCCGGACGGCCCGTCCGAATGCAGGTCCCTGACTTCCTCGGGCTCCGCGGCGGTGACAAAACGCGTGGTCACATCAGAGAGCGTATCCGTTTTTTCAAGGACAGTGACATTCTCCCCCGCCGTATTCCATTTCCTGAGTCCCACGAACACGCCCAGGGGTTTGCCCCCTTCTATAAGCGCCGCATCAAACGTGCGGGAGCCGGCAACGGCATTGCCGTGCAGGACCGCATACGTACCGTCCCGGAAAAGGAAGCCGCCGTTAAGGAGGCTGAATGTGCCGGTGCCGAGGGCGGCCTTTTCGATCTCGATCCCCCCCGTGCCCCAGAACTCGGGCTGCATGAAATCATGAAACGGCGCCAGCAGTGATCTGAAGGACAGGTCGAGCAGTTGAAAGTGCTGCGGCTGCAGGAAAAGACCCTGGTGCCAGAAAAGCGGTTTCTGTATATCCATTATTCTTCCAACCCCTGTATCTCATGCGGCCCCAGGAAGAGCCCGATCTTCAGTTCCCTGAGTGTCTTCGTAAACATGTTCACGGGGATCCGGTAAAGGCGGACCATGCTCTCAGGCTCCATCTCGTAATAGCCTGCCGCAACACCCACGTATTTTGTTCCCTCGGCCCTGTCGAGGCTCCTGGTTATCTCCCGGCCCGGATTTATTATCAGCCGCCTGGAGCCGGTGACGGACGGGTCAAAGCGCCTGCACTCAAGCAGCCTGGACAGCCCGTCCCTTTCGTCAAGCAGTTGGTTGAAGGCATTGGGATCCTTCAGTTGATAAACGCACAGCAGGAGCGTGTGCGCCTTGCCGTTGTAGAGGTTCAGCTCATTCGAGCTTTTCAAATGCAGGGTGATTGCATCCTGTTTGTACGGGGCCTGAACGGTCGTAGCGCATGCAATGAAGAAAAACGCAAGACCGGCCGCAAACAACATCCTGATATTTGTTCTCATAGGACACCTCTCGCATTACTTTTATATAATTTCCGGCAGATTTTTTCAAATTCCCTCAGTATATCCTCCGTGAACCGCTCTGATTCGAACCAGCCTCTGCATGCCTGGAACTTTTCCCGGTACACCTCAAAGCTGCCGGCCTTGCGGAGCGGGCCGAACTTGAGACCTCCGCCTCCGGCAGCGGCGGATATGCCGTCGGGGTCCAGTTCATCCAGAATCCGGCCCACGGTGATCCTTGCCGCCTCCTGAAAGGCGCGGTGCGCAACCATGAAGGCATCCCGTATCCGGTCAAGGTATGCCTGCAGGTGCTCGGGCGTGCCTTCACGCTCAAGGCCCGAGCCTATTATATGCCTGATCGTCGCAAGCTCCACCTTTTCGCCGAGGAGGGTTGAATTAATAACCCCTATGATCCTGTTAAGCGTATCGAAGACCGTGTTCAGGGCAACGGATAGTTTCTCCGGCAGTTCCCCCGCCGGAAGGTTCTCCACCGGGATATCTCTCCCCAGGAGGAGGGAAAGCATCCTCGAGACCTCTTCCTGCTCAAGGCTGAGCGTCCCGGCGCCTCTTGTTGCCCCGAACCTGCCGGCAAGCCTGTCCACCGCTGCCAGTCTCTCCACCGGGGACAGGCCTTTCAGTCTCTGCTCAAGAAGTCTCTCGATCAATTGCCCGGCCCGTGAGCTGTCCGACCTGTAGATCGCCCTGATCTCATCGGCAAGGGCGCCCGTATCAGTACCGCTATTTTGTTCCATCCTTTTTACCCTCGTCGCCGCAGCGTTCGGCGGGCCTGATGATAACCGTCTCTTCCAGGGAGTCCCCGCTGTCCTCCGGCCTGTCGCCCTTTTTTTCTTCTCCGGCAGGCTCTTCAGGCGCCGAGGGGCGCCCTGCATCCTGTCGTGATATGATAACGGTTTCTTCGATAACCCCGCTGTCTTCCTGTTTCGGGGGTGCTGCAGGCGTGGTTTCTTCTTTCCGCACCTGTGAAGAGAGTATGACCGTTTCGGTTGATTCCTTCTCCTCAGTTACCGCACCGGAGCTCCATTTATTGTAGATACTCCTGAGAATCCCGTGGATCGCCGCGTCTTCCGGCGCGGGGGCCGCCGTTCCCGCCGGCGCTTCAGTAAACATGAGGCCACTGATCTCTTTCATCAGGCCTTCAGACCGCTGTCTGAAATTCTCCATGGAGAATGACGGCACGGACGCGGAACCGGCCCTCAGCAGGGACAATGACAGGTCAAGGGCCTTGTGCCACAGGGTAATGAATTCTTCGCCGACCGTCTTTCCCTCCGGATTCCAGAAAACATTGACAGGGGAAAACACCGGGTCGGGGTCTTTCATCTCATCCTGAAATGAAAAATCACCGCCTTTCCGGCAGTGATCCACAATACCCCTCAGGGATGCATTGACCCTTGAGACATCCTGCCGGCTGTTGGCCAGCAGGGTGTTGAACCAGAGGAGCCCTGTATAAAACAGGCTCTCCGTGCCCGCGGGTTCATGGAATGATCCGCCGCCGGCCGGCGGGGTGAATATGCCGACGAGATTCACCCTGAAGTTCCACAGAAACGGAAGCAGGCCGCCGTGCGGGGGGAGGCTGACCCATATCCGCTCGACAGACGGCCTCAGCCCCGGATGCATCAGGAGGTCATCGCCGCGGCAAAGGAACCGGAGCGCTTCTCCCAGGAAACAGAGCTTCAGGTACAGCACCTCCAGAAAAAACCGGTCGTCCGAACCGAACAGAAACGGGGCCTTTGTCAGGTTCCCCCTCTGCCTGATGTCTTTCAGGCGCTTGATCCTCCCGGCCTCCTGTTTTTTCCCCAGCACGGATTCGACATCGCCGAATTCCGCGCCGGAGACGAGGGACAGGAAATCCGGGGCGTTCAGTGACATGGCCTTAAAGGCAAACATGTAGAACGGATAAAAAGAGAAGGGCGCGATCCTTGAAACAGCGCGCTGGTCCGTGCCGTAGCATTCCCTGTGCTCCGGACATTCCGGGCACGGAAATTGTTCCGCATGGTTACCGCCTTCGGCCAGGAGCCTGAATTTCCTGATCAGTGCCCTGCGGTCCCTGACCGCCGTCGCCGGCTCCTCATCATACGCATAGAACCCGGATCTGCCTGCCGGGGTGCACTGCGCGCAGTAAAGGTAACGCCTTAAGGATCCCGAATAAGGCTGGAGGCCCGAAGCATCGAGGAGGCCGTCGTCTTCACACTGTTGCAGTGGAAGCCCGCACTTCGGACAGGGCGGATGAAAGAATATCCTCCGCGCCTTGCAGAAAAACTGCGGAGGAAACGGCATAAGCCTTCCTTCTCCGTCTGTCTGTCCGGGCAGCAGTATAAGGCCGCGGTCTTCGGCATTATAAAAAGAAAAGGCATTCCGCCACGATTCTTCGATATCCCTGTTGGTGACGGGCCGCAGTTCATCTTCCGTCAGGAGGTACCTGTCTCTCTGGACGAGCAGGAAGAGCTTCTCCACCTCGCTGCCCGCGCCGGTTACAATCCCGGCCTCAAGGAGTCCGGCCAGGGGGTCTGTGTCGGTGACTACTGAAAAGGGGAAGGCCGTTTTTTCCAGGACCGTGCTGTCCTCTGATACCAGGGAGACCGAGAAATGAAAGCCTTTAATGCAGAAACACGAATCAATTTGCAATTAAGCTGAACCTTAATTTAAATAATGTTATCCGATCGGGTATTAAACCGGCAAGATCATAACCGTGCAACCGCAAGCTCCGGCACGTATTATTTTTATACTGCAATAAGTTATCATTTTTACATATCTATGTCAACAGGATTCGGGGATTGAAATCACGCCTTCAGTCCGTCCGCCGTCTCTTTTCTGACGGCCCTTTGTTCGGACCCCCCCTGCCGGCTTATGCAACATTAAGGCTAACTTTCAATCCAGCGCCGGGCGGATATGTATTTCACCTTATCGAACATGAGAATGGCCGGATCAAAAAAGCGGTTCAGCAGCGGTCTCCCTCCACATCCAGCAGCCCGGCCCTTATCGCATCATCAATGGTGTCAATATCATTCAGCGTTTCTGTAAGAGCAACACTGTATCCATGGCGCCGCGCCTGATAAAGGCTTTCCTCGAGAGTCTTTTCGGATGACCAGGTAACTTCCTCGAAAACTTCCCTGATTAACTTTCTCATGCCGACAAGGTAGTAGCCTCCGTCTTTTGCAGGGCCGTAGACGAGGTCACTGCCGGATAATGCATTAAATGCTTCCAGGATTATCCGTGGCGAAATATCCGGTATGTCCGCGCCTACAAGCGCTGCTTTTTCATAGCCTGCATTGAATACCTCCCGGAATGCATGAAACATCCCTGTGCCAAGGTCGCCGTCCTGCAGGGGAATCAGCCTGACATTAAACCGCGAAAAATAATCTCCGGTACTTTCGGGTGCAAATGCTATGAATGTATCAACTCCGGGAATCTTTCCGAGCTTCCGCATGGTCTGATTCAGCAGGGATACATAAAGCTCAACCCTTTTATCATCAGGTATCAGACCCTTAAGGCGCGTCTTAACACTCTCTTTTTCAGGATACTTTGCAATGACTATGAGGGCATTATGGCCCATAACGCATTTTCCTACCTTACTTCCCTGTAATACTTGATCAGTGTTTCCGGAGATATCTTTAATATTGTGTATGAAAGCGCAAGTGACCAGTCCCTGAGTGTTGTATAAAGGGCGCCTTCCTTAAGCCACCGCCTCGGGGAGGCCTTGACCGGAGGCATGACAAAGACAATCCTGCCCAACTTTTTCAGTCTGCCCGAAATCTCGATATCTTCCATCAGCGGTATCTCCGCGAATCCCCCCACCTTCTCGAAAACTTCCTTTCTCAGGAACATTCCCTGGTCTCCGTAGAGAAGCGAGGTAAACCGCGACCTGAGATTCGCTCCGAATTCTATCAGCCTGAAACAAAACCCCGGGTGATTGATGCCGAGAAAAAACGCCCCTGCGGCAACACTGCCGTCTCTGAGCGTCTCCCGGATTATCTCAAACCCCCGGGGGGGCAGCATACAGTCGGAATGAAAAAAAAGCAGTATATCCCCCGTGGCCCTGCGCGCGCCGTAATTCATGACGCTTGCCCGGCCCGTCTTTGTTTTATAAACCTTCCCGGTAAATTCACGCGCTATGTCCATGGTTTCATCGGTGCTCCCGCCGTCGACTATTATCAGCTCTTCATTGGACGACAACTCAAGACTGCCGAGGGTGTTGCGAAGGTTCCCGGCCTCATTAAGCACGGGCATTATTATGGAGATTTTTGAATTCATATCAAATTCGAAGAAACAGCCTGCAGTCAAAATACTCTGCAGGAGCAGGTGTTGTTGAAATATAAACCGGTGAACACAAATTATAACCTACTTTGTTAAAATAAGGACATGGTTCACCGTCTGCAAACGGCTGTCAGGATGTAATGCGGAGTATTTCTCTGAAATAATCCTTGTTGCATAAGCCGGCATGGGAGTCCGTATGAAACACTATTATGATGTAATTATAATCGGCGCAGGACCGGCCGGCATCTTCGCTGCGCTTGAGTTTGTATCTTCGGGTAAAGGGCTCAGGCTCCTGATTATTGAAAAGGGCCTGGATATCGAAGAAAGAACCTGTCCGTCCGCTGAAAGGAAATCCTCCTGCAGGACATGTCCGGAGTGCGGTCTTTTATGCGGATGGGGCGGGGCGGGGGCGTTCAGTGACGGCAAACTCAATTTATCAGGTGAAATCGGCGGAAATCTCTCGCAATATATCGACGATGAAAGCCTTCAGGAGCTTATTGAATACACGGACGGGCTGTATGTCAAATACGGCGCGCCTTCCCGCGTTTACGGCGGCGATACGGGGAGTATCGATGCCCTGAAAGAAAAAGCGGAAAAAGCCGGCCTCACCCTTATCCCTTCAAGAATAAGGCATATCGGGACAGACAGGTGCCCGGCGCTTCTTAAAAAGATAAAAGCCGAACTCAATTCAAAGGTTGACATTCTGTTTTCCGGGAATGTCAAAAACATACTGGTCGAAAACGGAAAGGCCGTGGGCATAGAGACGGGAAACGGCGACATGTTTCATGCCGGTTTCGTGATTGCAGCACCGGGAAGGGAAGGCGCCCTCTGGCTCGAAAAACAGGCGAAAGCAATGGGGCTTTCCCTGTTGAAAAACCCGGTGGACATCGGTGTAAGGGTTGAACTGCCCGCGCCCGTACTTGAACCTCTCACGAAAGTCACATATGAACCCAAGCTGGTCTTTTATACAAAAAAATTCAATGACAGGATCAGGACATTCTGCGTGAATCCGTATGGAGAAGTAGTAAAGGAATATGTAAAGGGCATATGGACCGTAAACGGACACAGCTACTCGAACATGAAAACCGGCAACACCAATTTCGCACTGCTCGTAGGCACTCATTTCACGGAGCCCTTTGATGAACCGCATCTGTACGGAAGATATATTGCAAGGCTCGCCAACCTCCTGGGGAAAGGCGTTCTCCTGCAAAGGCTCGGCGACCTTCAGGCGGGCCGCAGGTCAACTCCTGCAAGAATCGCAAGGGGACGCGTGAAACCTACGCTTGCGGAAGCCGTGCCCGGCGACCTGAGCTTTGCCCTCCCGCACCGGTATATCACCGACATTCTCGAAATGCTCAAGACAATGGACAGGATTGCACCCGGGGTCAACAGCAGGCACACGCTTCTCTACGGAATAGAAGTCAAGTTCTATTCAAGACAGCTCAAGCTCGACAGTCATCTTGAAACCGAGATGGAAAATCTCTTTGCGATCGGTGACGGGGCGGGTGTAAGCAGGGGGCTGATACATGCATCGGCTTCAGGTATTATCGCGGCCCGTGCAATATTGAAAAGGGTTTAAAATAAGAGGCCTTTGCAAAAGTCTTTATTTATCACCCTGAGCTTGTTTCAGGGTCTCTTAACTTATTGTTTTTATTAGATTCTGAAACAGGCTCAGAATGACATTTTGCTGTGTTTTCAGACTTTTGCAAGAGGCTCATAAGAACGCCGGATGCCCGATACTTGACGAATTCGCAACGGCGAATTAGACTGATAAGTGGATTATGGCATACGAGTACCAGCGCCGCCTGATGGTAAACGACCAGTTAAAAGCCCGTGGTATCAGGGATGAGCGGGTTCTCCATGCGATGGAGACAGTGGAGAGGCACCTGTTTGTCGATGAACACCTGCGGGATAAGGCGTATGCCGACTGCGCCCTTCCGATCGCCGAGGGACAGACCATCTCCCAGCCCTACATGGTTGCGCTTATGACGGAGCTGCTTGAATTAAAGGGAGATGAAAAGGTGCTTGAGATAGGAACCGGCTCCGGGTACCAGAGCGCGGTGCTGTCGCTGCTGGCCTCGGAAGTTTTCAGTGTGGAAAGGATACCGCTGCTTGCTTCAAGGGCGGAGAAGCTGCTGAAGGAGCTCAATTACAACAATGTTCATGTTACCGTCTCCGACGGAACCGTAGGGTTGCCCGAACACGCGCCCTTTGACGCCATTATCGTGACGGCCGGGGCGCCGGAGGTGCCGCAGGAGTATCTGGATCAACTGAATCCGGGCGGAAGACTCGTGATTCCCGTGGGCAGCAGGTATTCCCAGGCGCTTTACCGGATCAGGAAGTCCCCGTCGGGAATAGAAAAAAACGTTTCCACTGCATGTGTTTTTGTTCCGCTTGTCGGGGAAAGCGGATGGAAAGAGAATGAACCTTGATGCTGCATAAGCCGGCAGGCGATGTTTTTACGCAACTGCAAGGTGAGATCTGCTGATCAGATAGCTAATTCAAATTCCGGGAGGAAAGATGATTACCGAATCAAAAAAGATATGGATGGACGGCAAGTTTGTCAACTGGGCTGATGCAAATGTTCACATTCTGACTCATACCCTGCATTACGGCACAGGCGCTTTCGAGGGCATCCGGTGTTACAGCACAAAAAAGGGATCGGCCGTGTTCAGGCTGCGGGAGCACGTGGACAGGCTCTTTGATTCGTGCCACATACTGAATATAAAGCCGCCGTATTCTCCCGGAGAGATAGGGAAGGCGATCACCGGCACCGTTAAAATCAACAAACTTAAGGAGTGCTACATACGCCCCATCGTTTATATAGGTTACGGTGCAATGGGGCTGTATCCGAAAGACAATCCCGTCAGGGTTGCGGTTGCAGCGTGGCCGTGGGGGGCGTATCTTGGTGAAGACGGCATTAAAAACGGGATACGGGTCAAGGTCTCTTCCTTTGCCAGGCTTCACGTGAATGTCACAATGACGAAAAGCAAGACCTGCGGGGACTACGTCAATTCAACGCTGGCAAAAAGCGAAGCCGTTGCAGGAGGTTTTGACGAAGCGCTGATGCTGGATACGAACGGTTTTGTGTCGGAAGGAACGGGGCAGAATATATTTATAGTAAGAGACGGCGTCCTGATGACCCCCCCGCTTCCTTCCGTTCTTGAAGGTATTACGAGAAAAAGCATAATTGAAATGGCGCAAAAAGAGAAGATCAGGGTCTGCGAGGTCAATTTCACAAGGGACGAGCTTTATATAGCTGATGAGGCCTTTTTCACTGGAACAGCGGCTGAGGTGACGCCGATAAGGGAGGTTGACGGACGCCTCATCGGAAACGGCAGGCCCGGCCCCGTCACCAGGAAACTGCAGGGCATGTTTTTTAAGATCGTAAAAGGAGAGGCACGGGGATACAAGTCCTGGCTGACTTATATCTGAACGGGTTGCCCGCTACGCACCGCGTCTAAACCATGCAGTGATATAAAATACAGTCTGCTGGCAGGAGAAAGCCGGGAGGTTTTACGCCGGACTCCCCTGCCGGCTTGTGCAGCATTAAGGTAAAGAGTCATTCCGAAGTTTGTGGGAACACCATGGAGGGACATAATCGAGCTGGCTACGAGCCCGTGTCAACCTCAAATGTGGCTGTTGTGGAAAGAGAGCCCGCTATAAACTGGAAATCACCTTTATATGCAACACCGCCGCCTCTTTTATAAGCGAATTTCACAATGTAGGCGCCGTTCGGGTCGGTTATAACGGTCATGGGCGAATCCACGGGAGTGCTGCCGTCATATAGTTGAACAAACCCTGCCGGGCTCGGCACCGCCCACGGGTAGGAAACCACCACTTCCACGTTATTCAGCGGAATGCCGTTTGCATCCTTGACCACAACCAGAAACTGTTCCTCGTCGGTCTCTACAGTGCCGCCTCCATCGGTTATCTTGGTGCTTGGCGGACTAACGGTGATGGTGGCGTCCTCGGGAGGAGAAGTATAACCGTCGCTGAAAAGCGACCCGTAACCACCGCAACCCTGCGTTATGAAAACAACTCCCAATAACGATAGAACAATAAAAAATTTCTTTACCATTTATTTTCCTCCGGTACCACAATAATAGTATTTTTTATGCCGGGTTTTAATCAGCACTCATATTACATCGTCACAACCCGATGGAAACTTTAACTGGACATTCTTTTTTCCTTTATTCAGCCGCTACTTAACTATCCTCGGCGTTATAAAGATTATAAGCTCCGTCGTATCATCAACGGTCTTCCTGTTCTTGAAGAGCCACTCAAGGTACGGCACTTTTCCGAGAAGCGGGACGGATGATACATCCTTGCTCGAGGCGGTCTTGAAAATTCCGCCGAGCGCCAGTGTATCACCGTTTTTCACCAGGACCTGTGTCGATATTTCATTTGTATCAATCGTGGGCACATTGTTGAAAGATGTCTGAGAGAAGTTGGCCTCGTTCTTCTTTGCATCTATGTTCATCAGGATGGTGCCTTCAGGGGTTATATGCGGTGTCACCACCAGTTCCAGGGCGGCATCGACAAACGCCGTCGTCGTTCCCTGGTCGGAGACGGTCTCGTACGGAATCTTCTTGCCCTGCAGTATGCGCGCCTTCTGGTTGTCCATAGTGATGATGCGGGGGTTGGAGACTATCCTGCCCTTCCCCGCCGTCTCCATCGCCGAAAGCTGCAGGTCCAGCGCCCTGAGCGCGCCGGAGCTGATATAGCCGATTCCTATCGAGCCTCCGGAGCCCTTGGCAACAGTGGCCGGAAGGTTCACCAGCAACGGCTCGGACGAAAAAAAGCCGTTGTCCACGGTAAGGCTTGTGCCGGCGATCCTTGTCTGCAGAGTGGGCCTCAACAGCCCCCCCCACTGGATACCAAGCTCCTGGGTGAATTTTGTGGTCACCTCGACGATCCTTGCATCTATGCTCACCTGTGGTGTCGCCACATCAAGCGTCCTGATAAGATTTTCATATTCCTGGTGCTTTTTTTCAACATCTTTTATGATCACGGATGTCGTCCTCTCATCAACGCTTATGAAACCCCTCTTGGTGAGTATTTTGGCCTTTTCTATTGCATTCTTTATCTCATTGACGTCCGCATAATTGACCGGATAAACCTTTGTCACGAGGTCGCCGGATTTCTCCTGGGATTCTTTTGCCTTGGCGATTTCCTCCTCTTCCCTGGCAAGCACGGACGTGGGGGCTATCCTGATAATATTGCCTTCAACGCTTTTTGACAGGCCGTAGTTTCTCAGAATCACGTCAAGCGCCTGGTCCCATGGAACATCTATCAGCCTCATGGAAAACTTACCCTTGACATCCGGGCTGACCACGATGTTGTAACCGCTTATATCCGCGATAAGCCGGAAGACGTGCAGGAGTTCGGCATCCTGAAAATCAATGGATATTTTTTCGCCCGTGTACTTCCTGGGCGGCAAAAGGTGCCCGCCTGCGAGCCCGGAAATTGCCGTCGCCGCCTCATCTGCGTCGCTTTCTTCATCCGTGTATATTGTCCCGGGAGCCGCCTCTTCAAACGCCGCCTCATCGTAATTGGGATTGTCAAAGGCAAGAACGAGCGAATTCCCGCGGTATACCGGCTCGACATCGGCCGGTACAGTAAGGGCTATTTTCAACCTTGCAATATTGGGTCTTTCCTCATCACGCGAAGGCACGATTTCCCGAACACCGGCATCATCAATTATCATCTTCTCTGTGAACTTACCAAGGCTGGTATCCTGAAGATCAACCACGATCTGATACGGGTCGGATTGTTTGTATATCGTATATTTAAAGGAGGACGTGCTGTCTATTCTGATCTCGGTGGTGCCGTCGATATCCGTTACCTCTATGCCGGTAATCTCGGACTTTAATGCCGAAGGTTCTTCAGGTTGAGCATCAAGCGCCGGGACATTGTATATCAATAAAACCAAAAACAATAAAAAATATTTTCTGATTCTCATTATGTTACTCTCCTTTATGAAACTCCAAGATTATTTGCCTGGGCCTTAATTCTCCTTTGTAATTCCTTATATATTCCACCATGCGTATTTTATCGCTTGTTATTTCCTTGACCCTGCCGTTGTTCATGCCGATAATGTCTCCCTCTTTGACCGTAAACGATCTGTTGTCAGGCGTAACAAGGAGGGCATAGTATTCATCTCCCTTTTTGGCAATAGCCGTGAGGGCGAATTCATTCAGGTCATAACCCTCGATCGTACCGATTTTGCTCTTATCCTTTTTCTGTTTTTTCAACGGCACGATAAGCGGCGTAAACGGATCACGCCGGCCCCTGCGCTGATATACATATCCCTCCTGCTTTAAGGCAGCCCGGATCGCCTCTTCCTCGGCCTGCAATTTATCAACCTCTTTTTGGGCTTTTTGAGCAACCGGTTTTACAGCAGGCTTTTTCCGCGCCACAGACAATGCCTTTTCTTTTTCCCCGCACCCGTAAAGAAAGCTTACAAGTGTTAAAACGATAAGAAAACTCAATGTAATTTTCATTGCTTTCTCTTTCATCATCTGTTATTTGTTATTTGCCCGCGCCCGTTTTACTTTTTCTTATTTGCGCTTTTCGCCGCTTTAGACTTCACCGCCTCTTCTACCGAAGCGAATGTGCGCGCCGTGAACTTGGCCTTTATTATACCCCGTTGCTGCCTGTTTCCCGTCTGTGCGGTCAACTTCATGTCGGATATGTTGACAAGCCTCGGCAGACGGCTGATATGACTGAAGAATACCCCGAGTTTATGATATTCGGCAAGCACCTCCACGCTCACGGGAATCTCCACATAAAGGCCCGCCGGTTCCGTCTTCCTGGCACCCGGCTTCCAGAGAAGTATCTTGAGCCCGGATTTAAGCCCCAGTTCGGATATCTGTTTCAGAAGCTCGGAGACCTCTTTTTCCTCGGGGAGCTGTTCCTTCAGCCTTGCAAGCCTCCTTTTGAGCAACTTGTTTTCCTTTCTGAGGGCGTCGAGCTTGCGGATTTTCGACTCAGCGCTGATGATTTCCTTGTCCAGCTTGGCGATCTTGGCGCTCAGTATGTCAATCTCCTCATTCCTGGGTATATAAATGAGAAAGACGAATAATGCTATCAGTATTGCCGAAGGGAGCGCGGTTATGATGATTCTCAGATGAGGTGGCAGGTTTTTGAATTTGTTGATATTGACATTAATATCCATACCGCATTACACCTTAACCTTGAACGTAAGTTTGAATTTATATACTGATACGCCTTCGATCTCCGCCTGCCGGGATTCCACCAGCATGACGTCGGTGAGATACCTGGAGCCTTTCAGATTCTGGACATAGCCGACAAGGTCGTAATTTGTATGGGCATACCCCTCTATGCTTATATAACCGCTCTTGTCCGACAGCGCAGTCAGCCACACACCCTTGGGAAGCATTTCGCTTACTTCATCAAGCAGTCTCAAAGGAACAATCTGGTTCTTCTTCAACTGTTCAATTATCTTGGCTTTTTTCCTGAACTCCTTGTTGTCCCTTTCATAATTCTGAACCTCTTTGAGCTGCGCCTTCAGTTCGTTCAGTTTTTTCTCTTTATTGAACATTTCCGTCTGCATATCCGAGACCTTCCCGTTCAGGTAAAGAGTGAAAAAAACCAGTCCGATTATCAGCAAAACCGTCGCAATGGAGCCGTAGATCAGCACCGGCGGCAGTATCAACGGCTTTTTCTTGCCAGGAAGAAGATTAATCCTGATCATTTGTCTCCCACTCTCCTTAAAGCCAGACCTACGGCTACTGCTACAAGAGGCTCGATCTTTTTCAGATATTCCCTGTCGAAATTCTCAGGTATCTGAATGTTCCTGAACGGTTCTGAAATACTGACATCTATTCCAAGCCTTTCCGACAATAAAAGGGTGAAGTCTTTGGTTAATCCTCCGCCTCCGCTGAGAATTATATGATCAATGTTCATTATGTTCGTTGTATCCCTGAAATAGTCAAACGATCTGGAAATCTCCGCTATGATATCTTCGGAGGCGGAAATCAGGGCTGCCGTCACGTCTTCCTGGGAGATTCCCTCAATAGCTCCCTCGCGTTTTATTCTCTCTGCATCGGCATAGGAAACGGTAAATTCTTTCTGCAACGCCTCGGTATGCAGGTTCCCGCCGACCGAGCTGTCCCTTGTAAACACCGACACGCCCCCCTTCAGGATGTTCATGTTGATCATGCTGGCCCCGACATTTACGAGGGCGACATTTTCATCTTCCTTTATCTCGTAATTAATTTCATACACGTTCTCAAGGGCGAACGCATCCACGTCGACAATCACGGGGTTGAGCCCCGCCTCTGTCACCACTGATACGTATTCGTTTATCTTATCCCTCTTGACCGCCACTATGAGGACATCCATCATGTTGTCCTCTTCCGCCAGGCCGAGTATCTGGAAATCAAGGTTTACGTCCTCAATATCAAAGGGGATATACTGTTCGGCCTCGAATTTGATCGATTCAGCCAGATCATCCTCGGACATCTGCGGCAATGTAACTCTTTTGATAATTACGGAGGAATGACCGGAGACGGACAGCGTCGTATCCTTTGTCCTGATGTCGGTATTCACAATAAGCTCCTTTATAGCCTCCACGACTCTCGAGGAGTCAAGGATTGAGCCGTCCACGATCAGCTCCGGGGGGAGTGTTGTGATGCCCAGCCTCTGGAGCTGGTAACTGCCCTTTGTTTCCTTGAGCTGGACAACCTTAATGTGCTTGGAGCCGATGTCCAGACCGATTATGTCTTTTTTACCGAATAACATCAGTTAATGACTGTTTTGAGATTATTGTTGTTTTACTGGAAGATGACAGGCTCATGACACCGTCAGCCATATCTTTGCCATGACCCGGAATGACTTGTGGTTTCAACGTCTTTTTCTCAGGCAACCTGTCCCTCTTGGAAATTTTTGTTTATAACTTCCTGAGTATATGCTATATGTTGGTTTTTATTCGGCAAAGTTCAGCCCTCACTTTAATTCCGCATCCTGATGTTTGCTTATCCCCCCTCTGCATTATCCTGAATCAGGAAACCAACATGTCTCGAAAAAACGTTTATTTTTTACCGGTAGTTTTCTATTATACACAAAATAAGTAAACAAATATATACATAATTGTCAAGAAAATCTTTTTTTCTTCAATAAATTTTATATTTTTATGGATAAAAAACAAAAAACACTTGTTCCCAGAGCCTCTTGCAAAAGTGTGAAAATGCCTGCATATGTCATTTCGACCGGAGCGGGAAATCTTTTGGTATCAATGAGTTATAAGACCTCCCTCTCCGCTGGAGGTGACGGACAAAGGACTTTTGCAAGAGCCTTTTCTGTCCTGAAATTAAGCTGATTTCCGCTTTCCGTCAGGGCTTAACCGGAGTTTTCCCCGTGCCCGGCGCTCACTTTCTCCAGAAAATCGGCATAAACAGCAAGATAACCGTATAAATCTCAAGCCTTCCTATCAGCATGCACAGAACAAGCGTCCACTTCCCCGCAGCCGGTATTGCAAAGTAGTTATAAGCCGGCCCCGCCTCGCCGAGCGCAGGCCCCACATTGGACATTGCGGAGACGACCGCGCTGCCCGAAGTGACTATATCCAGGCCGAGCGCCGTCATGAACAGCGTGGCGACAACAGCGATCAGTATAAAAAGAAACAGAAAGCCCCATATCCCGCCGAGGGTCTCCTTGGGCACATGCTTCTCATCCAGTTTAAGCGACGTCACAGCATGCGGGTGAATCAGGTGATAGAGCTCGCGATGCGCCTGCTTGAACATAAGCAGTATCCTGACCTGTTTCATACCCCCGCCGGTTGAGCCGACCATCCCGCCGATAAACATGAGGCAGAGCAGGAACATCTGCGAAAACACGGGCCATTTCCCGTAATCGGCGGTTGTAAAGCCGGTTGTCGTCATAATCGAGACGACCTGGAAAGAGGCGTAGCGCAATGCCTTCAATATCGAGGAATACTCCGACTGCATCGTGCTTGCAGTAACCACCGCGATCGAGACCAAAACAACCGAACAGTAAAACTTGAACTCGCTGCTTTTGGCAAACCGGGATAAATTGCCCCGCAGCGCATAAAAATGCAGTGAAAAGTTCATTCCGGCCAGAAACATGAAAACAGTTATGATGACGTCCGTATAAGCGCTGCCGAAATGCGCTATGCTCGCGCTCTTTGTCGAAAACCCGCCGGTGGCCATTGTTGCAAACGAGTGGCACACCGCGTCGAAGAGATCCATTCCGCAGACCCACAGCAGCAGCGCCAGCACAGCGGTAAGCCCCGCATATATGTACCAGAGGGATTTCGCCATATCAATAATTCTCGGTTTGAGCTTTTCAACCCCTATCTCCGGCACCTCGGCCCTGAACAACTGCATCCCTCCCGCGCCCAGGATCGGGAGTATCGCAAGAGAGAAAACTATTATTCCCATTCCCCCCATCCACTGCGTAAGGCTTCTCCACAGCAGAATGCCTTCCGGCAGGCTCTCAAGGTTGCTCAGGACGGATGCTCCGGTGGTCGTAAAGCCCGCCATGGACTCAAAGTAGGCGTCCGTAAAGGACGTTGTCACGCCTGCCAGCATGTACGGCAGGGAGGCGAAAAACGACATGACGAGCCAGCTCACGGTTACGACGGCGAAACCGTCCCTGTGCTTCAGCTCTATTTTTTTCCGGCTCTTTGTAAGAAAATACATCAGGAGGCCCGACAGGAAGGTTACCAGAAAAGATGTGGCGAATGCCTTGAGATCACTTCCCCTGTAAAGAAGCGAGACCAGTAACGGGACGAGCATGAATGCGGAGGAGAACAGGAGAACCACCCCTGCAAGGTTGAAGACAACGGCAATGTTCATAGAAGAAGCTTTTCCACCTGCTTAACGGATTCCCACAGTGTAAAGATAATCAGCTTGTCATTGCCGGCGATCCTGTCGTCCCCGGAAGGGATTATGACATTGTCATTCCTTATGACGGCCCCTATCAGCGTCTTCTTCGGAAGCTCGACTTCCCGCAGGGTCCTGCCGATGAGCGCGGAACCGTCCTTCGCCTCAGCCTCCATTATCTCGGCCTTCCCTTCGGCAATGGTGGTAAGCGAAAGAATATTGCCCCTCCTGACGTACTTCAGAATGGTGCCCGCCGTGATCAGGCGCGGGCTCAGGACGGCCTCTATGCCGAGATTATTGGCAAGGGGCAGGTAATCGGTCTTGTTGACAATGGTTATGACCTTTTTCACACCAAGGCTCTTGGCGAGCAGGGATGCCATTATATTAAGCTCTTCGTTGTTTGATATGGCGGCGAATACGTCCATATCATTGATGTTTTCCTCCACGAGCAGTTTCTGGTCCGAACCGTCTCCACGGAGCACGACACTTTTCTGGAGGGATTTAATCAGAAACTTGCATCTGCCGGCATCCTTCTCTATGATCTTCACGCTGAGGTTTCTCTCTTCCATGGTCTTCGCCACATAGAATCCTATCCTGCCGCCGCCCACGATCATGATCCTCCTGACGGGCATTACGACACCGCCGACACTGTTGCACACGGAATCGATATTCTCCCGCTTGACCGGCAGGAAGATGATGTCATTTTTCCTGAGCGTGTCGTCACCCGTGGGAATTATGATATTGTCTCCGCGCTGAATCGCCCCGATGAGAACCTTTGGCTTTACGAGGTTGAGATTTTTAAACACCTTGCCGATCAGTTTCGAATCCGGCGGCACCCTGAAGCCTATGACCTTGACCCTGCCGTCCTCAAAGTCTTCAACATCAGCGGCGAAAGGCACCTCTATCAGGCGTATGACGGCCTTTGCCGCCTCTATTTCAGGACTTATCGCAGGATTGATCCCGAGGCTGTCAAGGAGGATATCATTGGAGAAGTACTCAAGGTTTCTGATGCGGGCCACGTTTCTCGGTATCTGGAACATCGCCTTGGCAACCAGGCAGGCGATCATGTTCGTTTCGTCCATGTCGGTAACCGCAAGGAGTATGTCCGCCTCGTCGGCGCCCGCCTCCTTGAGCACCGAGGGCGAACCGCCCTCCCCTTCAACGAGCGCGACATCCAGTTCCTCGGAGATCCTGTTCAGCTTCTCCTTGTTCCTGTCAACCACCACAACATCGATATTTTCAGCAGACAGGAACTTTGCCAACTGAAAACCGACTTCGCCGGCGCCGACTATAATTACCCGCATAATCCAACCATTATATCATACAGCAAAAATCAGCCTTACAGCGGCATTAAAACACCGCCCGCTTACGCAAGATCAAGGTCAAATGAGAGGCGCTATCGACAGAGATTATCTCCCGTAAACAATTTTTCCGAAATTCTCAAGAAGTTTCAGCCCGGTTTTCTGGCTTTTTTCCGGGTGGAACTGAACGGCGAATATATTGTCCCTGCAGACGGCTGAGGTGAATTCAGCGCCGTAATCCGTCGTTGCCGCCACTATCGAGCCGTCTTCGGGAACAACATAATAGGAATGTACGAAATAGAAATAACTCCCGTCGCCGATACCCGCAAACAGAGGATTATCCTGCTTCAAATTCACCTGATTCCACCCCATGTGCGGAATTTTCAGATCGCTGTTCCCGAACCTGACCACCCTGCCCCTGAAAATATCAAGCCCCCGGCATCTTCCGAACTCCTCCGACTCAGTGAACAGCACCTGCAGGCCGAGACATATGCCGAGATACGGCCTGCCGTCTTTGACGGCCCTTATAACCGCATCCACCACATCGAGTCTTTTCAGCCCCTCCATGCAGTCCCTGAATGCACCCACGCCGGGCAGGACGACGGCATCAGCCTTTTCAACGACCCCGGGCCTGTCCGTCACGCAGACATCGACACCGACCTTTCTGAATCCCTTTTCAACGCTCCTGAGATTTCCCATTCCATAGTCAATGATTGCGATCATGTACCTATATTAAACTATTCAGCCGCAGACTTCCAGAATTCCGGAACGTCGCAACAGGTTTGCCTCATCCACTCCCTCCACTCCGCCGCGGGGGAGGATTTCAGGTGGAATCCGGCAGTCTCCAACCCTTTGATGTAAAATCATTTTTCTTTCCCATCCATCCCGATGGGGAGGCTTGGCGGGGGAGTGAAATATTACAACTTGAAAAAACAGGTGAATTTGCGTTATATTTCACGCGGAAAAAAACAGCCCGAAAGGCACCGTACCGCGGTTTAAACCATGGAACTGATTCCCAAACAGATATTTTTCACAAAAGGCGTAGGGATACACAAGGACAAGCTCGCATCCTTTGAGCTCGCCCTGCGCAAGGCGGGAATAGAGAAGTGCAATCTCGTATACGTCTCAAGCATTTTCCCCCCGAACTGCGTGATTATCCCCAAGGCCAAAGGGGTGAAATTAATCAAGCCCGGACAGATAACCTTCTGTGTCATGGCAAGGAATGAAACCAATGAGCCGAACAGGCTGATCGCCTCCGCGGTGGGCCTCGCTGTGCCCAAGGACAGGGGGCATTACGGTTATATCTCCGAATACCACTCCTTCGGCAAGACGGCCCGGAAGGCCGGTGATTATGCGGAGGACCTTGCCGCAACAATGCTGGCCACGACACTGGGCATCGCCTTTGACCCGGACGAGGCATGGGATTCGAGAAAACAGGTCTATAATGCAACAAACTATATCTTCAAATCCACCAACATATGCCAGTCTGCAGAGGGCAACAAGCATGGAAAATGGACAACCGTCATTGCCGCTGCAGTGATGCTGTTATAATTGAAAAGCAAGCACATCCATAATTTCGGCGGCCTGCCCGCGGAGCATTCAGATTATAAGAAATCGAAAACAGTCATCCTTCCCGTTCCGTTTGACAGGACCAGTTCATGGATCAGGGGCTCGGCCGGAGGGCCGGAAGCAATAATAAGGGCCTCGACGAACATGGAACTCTATGATATCGAGACGGATTCCGAAGTTTATAAAAAAGGCATCCACACCTCCGACGAAATACTTGCAGGCTCCTCCAGGCAGATGATCGGAAAGGTCAGGAAAAAGGTCGCTAACCTGTTAAACGACGGCAAATTCGTCGTCGTCCTGGGCGGCGAGCATACCGTCTCATTAGGTTCCATGACCGCCCATGCCGGTCATTTCAGCAACATGAGCATCCTCCACCTTGACGCCCATTCCGACATGAGGGATTCCTACGAAGGCAATAAATACAGTCACGCCTGTGTCATGGCAAGGGCGAAAGAGTTCGCGGAAAACATCATTTCCGTAGGCATAAGAAGCATGGCCTCCTGCGAGCTTGGAACCATCAGGAAGGAAAACATCTTTTATGCAGATGACATCCGCAGATCGCGCGACTGGATTGAAAGGGTCACGGAGAGGCTTTCCGGAAATGTCTACATTACAATCGACCTGGACGTGCTCGACCCGTCCATAATGCCCTCAACAGGCACCCCCGAGCCGGGAGGGCTGCTCTGGTACGAGACGCTTGACCTGCTGAGACATGTCTCGGAAAAGATAAACATAGTCGGTTTCGATGTTGTTGAGCTCTGTCCCCTGAAAGGCAACCCGGCCCCGGACTTCCTCGCGGCTAAATTGATTTACAAGGTATTGAGTTTCAAGTTCGTCTGACGGCCCCGTGCCTGTCCTTCCATTACCTCACCTTGCACTCAGGGGGACTATTCCCGATGACAGCATCTCTCTGTCACGGGAGACCCTTGCAAAAGTGTGAAAATGTCTGCATGTGCATTTCGACCGGAGGGAGAAATCTTTCGGTATCGATGAGGTATAAGGCCTCTCTCTCCGCTGCGGTTGACGGACGGAGGACTTTTGCAGGAGCCTCGCTTTATTAAAAGATGTTGCGCCGGACTCCCCTGCCGGCTTATGCAACATTAAGGTTTATTCCGTTTCCCGCTTCTCCCATATCTTTGCATACTTAAGGAATGTGTAGTAGCTGTAAAGCACGGCAAGTACCAGTCCCCGGGCGCCGTCGAGGAATCCCAGCCTGAGGAAGTACATCTTCATAAAAGTGGCAAGGGGCCTTGCCGCGAGGGAAAGCAGGCCGGCTTTTCGGGCGTTTTTCATTTTTTCCCCGGCGGCGAGCGTGGAATAACGTTCCATCCTCTCCACAAAATCCGAAACGCTCCTGTAAGTATAATGTCTCAGGGGATTCTTCAAATATCCGGTCCTGCCGTCCACGACCACCTTTTCATGCACGCTGCGGACCTCCAGGCGCCCCCTGTCCTTTCTGAAAAGCCGGAGCGTATGGTCCGGCCGCCAGCCGCCGTGTCTTATCCGCTTTCCGATAAAATAATTCTCCCTGGGCACATAAAAACCGCTGCAGTCAGTGTTTGAAATATTCTCCGTAATCTCCGTCTTCAGCGCGGGGGTAAGCCTCTCATCCGCATCGAGTATCAGCACCCACGGCCCCTCCGCATAATCAACCGCCGTCTGTTTCTGCCGGGCAAATCCCCGCCATTCATGCTGATAGACTCTATCCGTGAAGTGTCTGCATATCTCAACGGTCCTGTCCGAGCTGAACGAATCGACGACAACAATCTCTTTTGCGCCGGCAACGCTCTTCAGGGCATCTTCGATGTTGATCTCTTCGTTTTTTGTTACAATGACAATAGAGATAGGGAGCAATTATAACTCCTTGAATAAGAATAACTCTCAGGAAAGATTAAGCAATTAACCTGTCCAGGAAATGCAGAAATTTATCCAGATCTTTCCTGATCAAACCTCTGATCTTGAACACCCTGTCTGCAACAATTTTAAACTTTTCCTTATCTATATCAGTGTTGTAGGCATGGCGGAAGAAGTGTCTGAAGGCCCTCAATTCGTTTAAACAGGTATAGCTTTCTTCAGAAATAACTGCCGGCCTGATATCCTGAATATTCAGAATCATCCTTTCCAGCAGTGACTTGTGCCAGTAATCCTGCCCGATATTGTTTTCAAATGTTCTTGCTACATTTTTAAATATATTCTCAAATCCCGTATGTAACTGGCTTACATAAAAAGCAGACTCCACCAATTTGGAATACTCGCCCGATCCTGAAAATTCATTATATGAATTTTCAAACTTATCAAAAAGTCTCCTTATCCTTTGATAGTCGTTTTCTATCTCGCTTTTAAGAATGGCTATTTTTTCTTTCATATATCAAGACCCCTGTCTTTTTTATCCTTTCGGCAAAACTCAGTTCTTTAAGTGCTCTTACATCAACCTCCCTTTCAGTCTTCCTGTTAACTTCAGAATAGAGTTTCAACAGATCTTCAAAAGGAATCTCCGGTTCAATGGCTATATCAACATCAGAATACTTATTAAAAGTTGTATCGGCGAATGACCCGTATAAGTAAACTCTTTCGAGGGCATATTTCGTCCAGATATCTTTTAATGCTTCAAGCTCCAGAATAACTTCTCTTTTTTCTTTTTGCTTGAGAGAGCTTTCCTGTTGCTCTTTTTTCAGAAGGAAATTTTTTACATGATTTATTATGATTTCAGCCATTTCCCTATGCACCTCACTTAACCTTACAGTGGCATAAGAATGCCGCCCGCGGGCAGGGGAGTCAGGCGGAAAAGCTTTATCCGCGATACCTTGGAGAGTATTCCGCACGGCTTATCGACATCCTCTGGAATTTCACTCTCCGTTACCTCCTGCAATAAAGACATA
>JALSHG010000104.1 GCA_026982355.1 Thermodesulfovibrio sp. | reverse complement strand
CCCTCATGTTGGCAACCTTCACCTGCGGATACGTCCTGTATTTCGATGAAGCGGCGGCCTTGCCGCCCAACCCGCTTATGAGCAGGGCCGCGGCGCCCGCGCAGCCTGCGGCCTTAAGAAGCCTGCGGCGACTCATACACCCTTCACCGGCGGATTGTTTCTCTTTAATGTCATTCATAAGTGTTCAGCCTCCTTTACCTTACAGTCTTTGCCTTACAGCTGCATAAAACACCGGCGTCTTTTTGAACTTCACTCTTCTGCGCGTTTATGCAACATTAAGGTTTAGTTGTTAAGACATTGAATGCCCCGGACCGGTTTGCTTTCACCCCCCCTTTCCGTCCGGGAAATCCTTCCTCAAAAGAGTACTTATAAGCTGTAATCCCGCCCCGCCTCCCCTTTTAAAGGTAGGAGCAAAAAGCCCCCTCCACCCTGCACCTTACAACCCCCTGCACCCGCAGAGTTTTCTGAGGTACAAGACAAGGGAGTCAATCTCCGCCTTGCTGAAATTCCGCCCCCACGGTGGCATCAGGGTTGATTTGCCCACGGACCTGCCTCCGCCGTAAATCACGTCATACAGTTCCCTGTCCGTTCTCGAGCTCATCATCTCCGCATCAGTGTGGTTTGCAGGCCGGGGGTCAAGGTTTTTTGCATTAAAGCCCCTGCCGTCCCCGCTTGTTCCATGGCACGGCGAACAGTAGCGCCTGTACAGTTTTTCACCTCCGGCGGGAGAGGAATTCTCCTTTGCGGGGGAATGTACTGGCCACACAACAGTGAAAACAACGGCCACAAAAAAGATAACGGTGTTTCTCAAGCAAGTTTCCCGCGTGTTGTATTTTTGCAGCTTAAGAATAAGGCGCAAAGATTTCCGTAAAAAAGATATATCCGCAGCAGAGAAGGGAATTGCAATATCCGTGCCGCGGAAACGCCAGAAAAATGCTTTAAAAAAGTGGGGTTTCAGGACAATGACGCCGCAAAACGGTCAACATTTGAACACAGTGCTCATTAATTTAGCAAACCGCCGCGTTATCCTTAATGTTGCATGAGCCGGCAGGAGGGTCCGCCGTAAAATCAGGCTCATCACGGGGGCGCAGCCTCGTTATAGGCGGGGTCAAAGAGGCGGAGGTGTTTTATAATCTCAAATGCCGATATCTGCCCGGGCGAGGCGGCCCGGTCGATAAACCCGTAAGTCAGGAGAGAGCCTGTCATGGGATTGACAATCCGCGATATCAGTCCCGCCCTGCCCAGCGAAATAGTGACTATTCCGGCATCCCTGTTTTCTATTGTGAAATGGATCAGCCTGCCGAGGTCCTTGTTATCAGCGGCATGCACGGCAATCTTGACGATCCGGGCGCCGAGGTCTTTTCCCTTCCGCAGGAGCCCCTCCAGGATGTTCCTCCCGGGTGTTTCATTGAAATTATGATAGGAGGCCATCAGTATCCTGCCGTTTTCCCTGCATAATGCCGAAACCTTCCCTATCAGGCCGGCGGAACTCAATTCAACATCGAGTATTTCGGCAAACGGGAGAATCTCTCTGAATATCCGGTACCTTCTGTCGTCATCAATATCCCGCTCGCCTCCCTCTTCCCCGGACCTTATGGTCGCAATAAGAGGTTTGCCGTATTTACGCTTCACCGAAGAGAAGATACCGGCGATATCGGGAATGCTTTCCACATCAAGCATATCCACGCGGATTTCCATTATGTCCACCTGGGCCGCCGCATCCGCGGGCATGTTGAAATCCCCGGAGACCGTGCCGACCACTACAGGCCGTTTGCCAAGCTCTATGTCGCCGATTTTCATTCCGCTTCCTGTCTGCCTTGGTGAAGGATAAATAATTCTAACAATCCACCGGAACAGTGTCAATCAGCACGGCACCGCAAAAAACCCTATGCTATGATAACCGTTATGAAGATCATCGACATACATACACACGGCGCAGGCGGCGCCGATACATCCGCCGCCTCGGCGGACCAGATACTGCGCATGGCTGAAATACACGGCGGCCGCGGGGTTTCGGAGATCATCCCAGCCGTATTTCCCTCCCCGATCAGGACAATGCGTAAAAACATGGAGGCGATCAAGCAGGCGATCGAAAGACAGAAGGCCGGAAAACATCACGGCAGTTCCTCCCGAATAGCCGGCATATACCTTGAAGGGCCTTTCCTGAACCGTTCGAAATGCGGCGCCCTTGACCCGGGGTCATTCCTTGAGCCTTCCGGGCGCACCCTCAGGCAACTCATCGAAGGGTTCGAGGATATCGTGAAAATAATAACCGTCGCCCCCGAGCTCCGGGGAGCGGCAGGGCTGATCAGGGCCATATCCGGTATGGGAATCACCGTGAGCATGGGGCATTCGGATGCCTCATATGCAGAGGCGGAGGCGGGCTTTCATGCAGGGGCGCGCGGGATCACGCACATCTTCAATGCAATGAGGGGGATTCATCACAGGGAGCCCGGGCTTGCAGGGTTCGGGCTCATGCACCGGGATGTTTACATTGAAGTCATCGCCGACCCGTTTCATCTTGACCGGAGAGTGATTGAACTTATATTTAAAGTAAAGAATCCGGACAGGATAATCATCATCTCCGACACAGTGAAAGAGACATCGACAAAACCGGCGCACGAAAAGATAACGGGGGAGAAAGACACCCTCTCCGGCGGATCCATGACCCTTGCGGAGTCGACCGCGGAATTGATACGGACGGGACTGGATAGGGACCTTGTCATGAAATCCGTCTCCGAAAACCCTGAAAGATACCTCCGCGGCTGAGGCCTCACGCGTTGCTCCTGCCGCTTATCGCCTAAAAATAATCTCCTGCCCGTTTATGCAACATTAAGGTTCATTCGCCTTTTGCAGTCTCTCCAGAATAAGGTTGAGAAGCCGCCGTCCTGTCTCCGGTTCTTTTGCAAAGAGATCGTTCAACTCGCCAGGGTCGTGTTTCAGGTTGAAAAGCTCGGACTTTTTCTCTTCAATATAGTGGATCAGCTTGTAGTCGCCGTCCCTGACGGCAATGATTCCTTTGGTAATGGGCCGGCGCCCGCGGCTGAAGTTTTTTTCCAGGGCAAGCGAGAATGCGGGCTTCGCCGGAAGGCTTTCGCCCCGCATAAGCGGCACCAGTGAACGCCCTTCCATCCATGAAGGCACAGGTATTCCGACCAGATCGAGGATGGTGACGGGAATATCTATCTGTTCCGAGAGGTCATCGACAACCCGACCCTCCGCCTGGGCGGGCTCTTTAATGACAAGGGGGATATGGGTCTCGGGTTCATAAAGCGTGCCGCCGTGGAATATCCAGTTGTGCTGAAAGCTTTCACCATGATCCGTGGTTAAAATAATGAGGGTGTTTTTTAACCTGTCCCTCGCCGCCAGATTTGCAATGAAGTCCTCAAACTGGCTGTCCACATACCGTATGAATTCATCGTAACGGGCCCGCATAATTTCAACGCCGGACTGCATTGCGGGGGTATACGGCATCGGTTGTCTGTTGAAAGCCTCATACTGGCTCTTTAACGACCTCAGTTCAGGCGACGCGTCGAACATTCCCATAAAGGGATCAGGCGGCAGATAATATCCGTGAGGGGGCAGGAGATGAATCCATGCAAAGAAAGGCTCTGGAAATCTGCCGTCATTGCCGTCAATAATCCACAGGAACTTGTCAAAAGCATTTTCAGGCGGTACAAGCGTTTTGGAGTAATTCCTGGAGATTACATCCACAAACCTGCGCATGATGAAATCTCCTTTTAATATCCAGTCGTGCAACAGGATTTTTTCACTGAACAGCTGCGTGAGCAGTTTGTCAAGCCATCCATACACAGAGACAGGCGTACTGAATTCGCTGGGTTGAGGGGCAATGTCAAAACTGCCGGCAATGCCCAGCGACTTAACCGTGGCGGGCGGGTTTACTATGAATGCCATGTTGTAATAACCATTATTCTTCAGTACAGCCGGCAGGCTCTCGATTGTCTCGGGGGCGGCTCCTTCGATGCAATATATCCGGTGTGTCCACAGTCTCTTGCCGGTCATGAAGCTTGTCATGGTCGGCTTGGTGTAATGGCTTTCGGAGGCGATTCTTGTAAAGAGAGTGGCCGTGCCCGCCCATTTCTCCATAAACGGCGTTGTGGGCCTCTGATAGCCGTACAGGGACATATCACGCGCGGACATGGCATCAAAGATAACCAGAATGATATTCGGCCTGTTTTTGTTTTCCACGGAGGAGGGAAAGGTTTTGGGTGATATGACGTTTTGCGGCTGCTTCACCCATGTGTGGTAGGCCACGAAAGGCACGGAAAGTGCAACACAGATGCCGAACAGCCATACCAGCGGGGTGATCCGGTTCTGCACAACGTCTATCCATCGAGCGGCCCTGTTGCGAAGCAGCCACGTCAGGAGTACCGAGGTGAATAATACGGCTAAAAACGCCAGTTCCCTGTAAACATCCGCCACTCTCCAGATTCTCCGGCCGGCCCAGACGGTTGCTCCGGCCAGCACAAAAATACCTGTAAAAACCATCAGGTGCTCTATCGTCAGTTTGCATTTCATCCGCCGGCACAGCCACTCCAGGGCTCCGAGCGCCAGCCATGCCAGCGCGGCGGTCAACGCGGCCACGATGCTCCAGAGAATCGCCGTCAGTGCAAGAGCCGGCAGGAATTCGGAGAATGAGGCATGGTACCGGAATCCGTCCCAGCGGTAGAATGCGTCACCCGTAAGGTACAGGAAGAAGATTACAAAGACCACGCGGAACACCCGCCGGTAGGAAAATTTTTTCTTATTTGCGTTATGTCCCGGCAAGTTAATCTCCGCTCTGAGATGACAGGATAACGGAATGAGACGGGATAGCCCGTCAGATTATGATTAAATCATAACAGAAAGAAGATAAAGTATTAAGAGTGTAATAACACAATAAAATATATTTATGAACGGGCGCTTCCATGTCCCCGCCTTTTCTTTACCTTACAATGGCATAAAATACCGGCGGCGGAGCAGAGGGAATGTGAGGCAGGTTTTACGGCGGACTTCCCTGCCTGTTTATGCAACATTAAGGTTGAGACAGGCAAATCTCTGGTTATTGACTATTGCCCCCCTGAAAAGTTAGGGTAAATACCGCTGGTGTTTCCATTTTCAGGTTTAAATCAAGGACAGCTTATCAATTACCGGAGGTTGGATGATGATGAATGACATCCCTGATAAAATCACTCTTGAACTCGACAGGCCCTGCTATACAGGCTCTGTCCAGAGGCTTTATGATGTTCCGGGGCATCCCGGGTATCTGGTCAGTGAAACAACGGCAGGGGGCTCTGTCTTTGATGTCGGCGCTATTTTCAATATAGAGGGCAGCGACGTGGGAAGGGCGGGCTTCAGGCACCTCGTCTTCCAGGAACTGCAGAAGCCGGAGGCATGGAGCGCTCTTGCGCGGGAATTGTCCGCGGAGGGGGAACTGCTCCGGAGAGATGAAAGCGGACTCGTGGAAAAGGTCCTCTCAGGGTTCAGCGGAAACGGCGCCCTGACCCACCACGCCGGCATGATAGACCGCAACAGCGGCAGGGTCCACCGCCGGGGATTTCCTCCCCGGCCAAGCAATCTGACCCTTATCAGGAAGTATAGAGTCGAAAAACCGGCGCTCATGAAGGTGCTGGGATGGCACTTTTACGACTACGAAAAATACCATCATATCGACGGGTATGTCATCCCGCTTGAATATATTGTCCGGCTCGGCATCACGAGCGGTTCGTCAGTGCTGAAGAAATACAACGCGCTCAGTGAGGCGCACAAAAAAGAATACCTGAACGAGCTCGGGCTTGACAGGCCGCTTTCCCCGTGGAGCCGTTTTGATTATCCGGTTGTCGATCTGACCACCAAATACGAACCCGAGGACAGGAATATAAGCCGCCAGGAGGCCGCGCTGATTTCCGGCGCTGACGGCGACGTATTTGCACGGTCAATGGTTATGGCGGTCCTGGGCGCCTGCCTGCTGAAGCGCATATTTGCAGGGATGGGCCTGTTTCTGTGGGACATGAAATGGGAGATCGCCAGGGAAGGGGACGCTCTCGTCTTCGTGGACACCATTGACACCGATTCCGTCCGCGTGACATTCAATCTTGCAAGCGGCGACAGGATGCATTTTGTGCACTTCAACAAGCAGTCAATGAGGGACTACTACAGGATTATGCATCCGGAATGGTACAGCGCGGTCAATGAGGCAAAGAAAGCCGCCGCGAGAACCGGCAGGCCGTTTACTGAAATACTGGCCGAGGGCCAGGAAAAGAGCGGCTATCCCCCGACACCGGTGGTGGATGAACGCTTTCTGGATATCCAGAAACAGAAGTTCTCGGTGATACAGGCTTTTATTCAGGGCCGGTATCAGGACATTCGCAGAGAGGCCGGGCGAATCGCCCGGCTGGAGCTGGACTATTACCTTGCCGCCGGCAGGAAAGAGGAATACGAGGCGCTGAACTCGGCCCCGGTGAGCTGACGTAATCGCAGGCCGCCTTCCTGGAAATCCGTACAAACAAGAAATCCCCATGAAGCGATCATGGGGATTTCTTCTTTTGATCGGTCAGAGCTTCACTACATTGACAGCCTTGGCGCCTTTCGGGCTGCTCTCAATATCAAAACTGACCGAGTCGCCCTCGGCAAGTGACTTGTATCCATTACCCTGAATAGAGGAATAATGAACGAAGACATCGCTGCCGTCCTCTGCTGATATGAAGCCATACCCCTTGGACTCATTGAACCATTTTACTACGCCGTCCGCCATTTTCCACCTCCTGATTTTTCAAGAAAATAAACCTTGCAGTTGCATGAAAATACCGCCCGCGGGCGGGGGGTGCGGCGGGTTTTCCGCCGGACTCTCCTGCCGGCTTATGCAACATTCAGGTTAAGTGCCGGGGCCCCGGGCCTGTTAAGAAAAAAGGCCGCAAAGTTCAAAGTCTCTGCGGCCTTTGCCTGTAACAAAAACTCCTGAAACTTCAGGTCAATAATGGCATTTTCATATTAAAAAGTCAATATCGGCCCCGGATTGAACCGGCGCCGCAGGCGGGCGTTCCCATGCGGGCGGAAGCAACGGCAAAAAGCCGATTGACAGGCCGGGTTGATTTGTGATACAAGTATTCATACATAAACAGTGTATCAGCAGAGATAATCTCATCCTGAACCGGGCGGGTTTTTCCCCATGAGGGCGACAGCGCCGACAGCCTTCACAAAACAATAAAACGGTACAGCGGCTTTTCCCGCCGGTTACAGGCAGAAAACGAGGGACGGGACATGGGCAGAAAAGACATTTTCGGGTTTGATTTGTCGGAGATCAACAATATAAACGAGGAACTGGTGATCGAGCTGATGGAAGAAATTTTAAACGAGGACAAGAGCATCTGCAGGTGCCACCTCTGTATTGAGGACATATATGCGCTGTCGCTGAACAATCTGCCCCCCCTGTACGTCCAGAGCACATTTAAAGATACCTCTTCCCAGGATAACGATTTAACGGGAACACTTGACAGGGCAAGGGTGGAGAAGGCCGTCCGCGAGGCCACAAACAAGGTCAACAGCAATCCCTATCATTAGCAGGCACCCGTTACTTCTCCAGCACCACGCACGCCACGCCGAACTCCTTTTCGTGGCTGAGCGATAAATGACAACGCCTTATTTTTTCCCCCCTGAAATATGCCTCGAGCCTCCTGCCGGGCCGGATAAAAGGCCTTCCCGTCTCATCATTCACCACTTCAATGTCCTTCATGTTTATGATGATTTTTGCGCCTACAGCCTTGATCAGCGCCTCTTTTGCGGCGAATCTTACAGCCAGTGAGGGGTAAGGGTCGTTCTTTTCGGAACAGTAGGATATCTCCTCCTGCGAAAGAAACCTTTCAAGAAATTTCCTGCCCCACTTCTCGGAGGCCCTTCGGATGCGGCCGATTTTCACTATGTCTATGCCGATACCGTATATCATGACCCTGCTGTTTAACCATGCCGCCCGACCTCTGAACTTTGTTATCCCGTCAGACCGCCTTGCCCGTTATATTAACCCTACAGTTGCATAAGAACATCGCCTGCGGGCTGTGGAGTCCGGCGGGAAAGCTTTATCTGCGATACCTTCAGGACATATCCCGCACGGCATATTGCCGTCTTTTGGAATTTCACTCTCCGTTACGTCCTGCAACAAAGACATTTTCCGATATCCCATCGCTTTATAAAGGTTTTACGCCGGACTCCACAGCCGGCTTATGCAACATTAAGGCTAACCTTACAGTGGCATGTAAAACATCGCCTGCGGGGGGAACTCTCACCCTGAAGCCCCGGCTCCCTCGCGGATCAGCCTCTTCATCTCCCTTACGGCCTTCCGCATCCCGTCATAAACAGCCCGGGCAACGATGCTGTGGCCGATATACAACCCCCTCAGGCCCTTTATGGCCGCGATTCTTTTAACATTTGTATAATTCAGCCCGTGGCCGGCATTGACGGCAAGCCCGAGCGCCAGTCCTTTTTTCACGGCGAGCCTCACCCTTCGGAGTTCTTCAGTCTGTTTCTTTCCACTGGCGTTTGAATAAAGACCCGTATGTATCTCGACCATGGGGGCTCCGAGCTCTCTGGATATCTCAACATCGGAAACCGAGGGGTTGATAAAGAGACTTACGGGAATGCCTTTGCCGGTGATGGCCTCGACAGCCTTCCTGATCTTTCCCCGGTTCTTTTTCAGGTCAAGGCCGCCTTCGGTTGTCAGCTCCGCCCTCTTTTCAGGCACGAGAGTCACCATGTCGGGTCTGATCTTCAGCGCAATATTTATCATCTCATCCGTGGCGGCCATCTCAAGATTGACTTCTTTCGATATGTTGCGCCTTATCTCCCGCAGGTCCCTGTCGTTTATATGTCTCCTGTCCTCTCTCAGATGCACGGTGATACCGTCAGCCCCCCCCCCCAGCGCCAGATAAGCGGCCTTTACAGGGTCAGGCTCGACATCCTTTCTCGCCTCCCGTACGGTCGCCACGTGATCAACATTTACTCCAAGAATCATAATCAAGCCCCCTCTGAATTTTCTCTTCCCTTTCTCTCTTCGCGGTTGCATAGAAACACCGCCTGCGGGCAGGGGAGTCCGGCAGATTTTACGCCGGACTCTCCCGCCGGCTTATGCAACATTTAGGTAAACATACAAACGTAATGCAATTAAAGCCGCTTTGTCAAGCTCGGAGGCCCGAATCCCACGGAAACGTCAAAGTCGAAGCGCGTATGGATTAAAGCCGGGAGAGACGGCATGGAGGACAAGAACAATAAATCAATAATTGATAGAGAAGAGCACAATCAGAGCAATTCACGGTGGCTTATTGTCTCTTGCAACAGGAGGGGCTGCATGCTATCATAGTGTCGTATCAACTCTCCGGTGTCATTCCGGCTCCCGTCCCCATCCCGGAGCGGCCCGGAACCGGAGATGACCCGAGTCCCGGCTGACGGGAATGACGACATTGTACTACAGCACGGCATTACAACGCCGGCACTGCAAGAGGGTGTGTGTAAAATGGTGGAAAACATTCTCATCAATCAATCGGTGGCGATACTTTGCGACGGCAATAACATCGAACGCAGTATCCACGACCTTTCCGGGTCGAAAAACACCATGATCAATTTTGACACATTGATCCCCAAACTGCTGAACGACAGGGGATTGAACAGACTGCTTTATTTCCGCGAGGGGAAGGCCATTTCCTCCAAGTTCGCCGAGAGACTGCACGAGAATTATTACGGCTCGGTTGTTCCGTGTCACAAGTCCGCTGATATCCCCCTTTCCATCAAGGCCACACAACTCGCCTCAAAGGTCGACACCATCATCATCATGTCGGGCGATGCGGATTTCGTGGACTTGGTTCTGCACCTGAAGGGGGAGGGCGTAAGGGTGGAGATTGCCGCCGTAAGACAGACGACCGCGAGGATATTGATTGACGAGGCGGACTACTTTCATGAAATAACCAAGGAAGACTGGTTTGTATACAAGGCCCCGAGAAAGACGATGTTGAAAAGAAGAGCGAACAAGTCGTCTCAGTAACCCCCCACCTTTATATCTCCGGTTTTACCTTAACCGTGCATCGACAAAAAACACCGGTGTCTGAAAGCCTTACGGCAGCATCGGGCTTTCTGCCGCCCGGATGTCGGGGATCCCCCTATTTAGCGGCCTTTCTTACTATCCGATAAGAATTGCAGGGAAAAAAACAGAACAGGAGGTGAGTTTGTCCGGCTGGAACGGCCGGACACAGGCAGCAATATGAAAACCGTAACCCTTTGTAATTATGCAATTCGGCCTAGGATTAACGCGGATCACCATGAACCGGACAGATGCAGAGGCGGAAAAGCAGGGAGAACATTATGGATGTAGACTTGGGCGTCCCTGTATCACGGGATGAGGAAAAGACAAAAGAACAGCTGATAGCTGAACTGAATGATCTGCGCCTGCAGGTCGACAGATTGAAAATATCGGAGAGCAACTTCAAGAAGGCGGAGGAAGAAATCCTGCGTACACAGGAACTCCTTATCAGGGAGCATAAAGAGCTGAACAAAGCCTTCAAGCTGGTGGAGAATGCGAAGAGGGAATGGGAAAGGACCATGGACTGTGTGGGGGATATGATAATCCTTACGGACAGGGACGGGATCATCCGAAGATGCAACCGCTCATTTGCAAAATTCACCGGTATGCCATACCACATGATTATCCGGAAGGGCTGGGAAGAGTTTCTCCGCGAAAACAACATGGAGGTCAGAACGCGTCACGGCGGAAGCGCCGAGCTTTTCCAGAGCTCCACCGGTAAATGGTTTGAGCTCAACACATATCCGTACAGCGACAGTGACATGAATTCGCCGGGCACCGTAATAACGATCCATGACAACACCGAATTGAAAGTCATCACGGAAGAGCTTATGAATTCAAACAGGATGGTCAATGAGAACAGGGAAAAACTCCGGTCCGGCCTCAGGGAGATAACGGCGCTGATACAGAACGTTACAAAGCAGCTTGACTACGGAGTCAGGTTTTCCAATCCGAACCTGGGCAAGTGCTATGAACTGATAAAATGCGGGAGGACGAAATGTGTCTGTTTCGGCAAGGGCCCCGCAAGATGCTGGCAGACTGAAGGCACCCTCTGCCGGGATGGAGGA
The DNA here is from genome assembly GCA_026982355.1 of Thermodesulfovibrio sp. Taxonomy (GTDB): domain Bacteria; phylum Nitrospirota; class Thermodesulfovibrionia; order UBA6902; family UBA6902; genus JAADFS01. The sequence continues at coordinate 32,746 of JALSHG010000104.1, read as the reverse complement.
CTGGAGTCTTTCGCGGACAAATACGATGTATGCTCTGCCTGCATAGTGTTTAAAAAGGCCACGTCGGACCCCGTGTACCAGATAGGGGAACAGTTCAACAACATGATGCATGTCCTTGAAATGAAGAACAAAGAGCTTGAGAATGCATATGCCGAACTGAAAAACACACAGACAAGGATACTCCAGCAGGAGAAGATGGCATCCATCGGCCAGCTTGCAGCAGGCGTAGCCCATGAGATCAACAATCCCATGGGTTTTATATCGAGCAATCTCGGCACACTCGGCAAGTATGCCGGCAAGCTTGCCGGCTATGTGCGCGAGCTTACCGGGAGTGCAGAGCAGTTCAACGGACGGGAGCAGCTCGCCGCTCTCAGAGAGCGGAGGAGGCAGTTGAAGATCGACTATATACTCGATGATATCGAACCCCTGATCAACGAATCCCTTGAGGGAGCGGACAGGGTGAAGACCATAGTTCAGAATCTCAAGACATTCTCAAGGATCGACGAGGCGGAGAGCAAGCCGGCCGACATCAACGACTGCATTGAGAGCACGCTGAGCATCGTCTGGAACGAACTCAAGTACAATGCGGACGTCCGAAAGGATTACGGGGAACTTCCCCTGACAATGTGTCATCCGCAGCAGCTCAACCAGGTGTTCATGAATCTCCTTGTCAATGCGGGCCAGGCCATAGAGAACCGCGGGGAGATCAGGATAAAGACCTGGAGCAGCGACGGCTCGATATATGTATCGATATCAGACACCGGAAGCGGCATACCGGAGGACAGATTAACCAAGATATTCGAGCCGTTTTACACGACCAAGGAGGTCGGCAAGGGCACGGGCCTGGGACTGAGCATAACCTATGAGATAGTGAAAAAACACGATGGCGAGATAACGGTTGACAGTCAGGTCGGCAAGGGCACCACCTTTACAATAAAAATACCCGTAGTGGAGGAACCTTAGCAATGGAGGAGCAGATAAAAATTCTCTGCGTGGACGATGAAAGAAACGTCCTGAGGTCTCTCCGGAGACTCTTTCTTGATTCCGACTATGAGATTCTCACGGCAATGTCCGGAGACGAGGGGATAGAGATCCTCGGCAGGGAGGCGCCGGTGCAGATCGTGATTTCCGACTACAGGATGCCGGGGATGAACGGTGTCGACTTCCTGAAAGAGGTCTGCCGGCACTGGCCTCATACGGTCAGGATAGTTCTTTCCGGGTATGCGGATGCCGCGGCCATCGTGGGCGCCATAAATGAAGGACAGATTTACAAGTTCATCCCGAAGCCCTGGAATGACGATGAGCTGAAGGTGGCGATATCCAACGCCCTTGACTGCTATTTCATGCAGCAGAAAAACATCCAGCTCACAAAGGAACTGGAATCGAAAAACAGGGAGCTTCAGGAGATAAACGACAATCTCGAGAGAATTGTCGAGGAGAAGACGGCGGACGTGATAATGCACAACAGAATACTGGCATGTTCACAGAACATCCTTGATTCACTGCCCGTCGGAGTGGTGGGCATAGACCCTGACGGCCTGATAGTGCAGTGCAACAGGAAGGGTCTCGAACTTATCGGCGGCGGAGAGGACAACCTCATGGGGATGGACAGGAGAGACTCGTTCTCCGATGAGATAAACGCTTTTATTGAAGAGGTTGCCCGGAAAGGGGAACTTTCCGGGCATATTTCAGAAAACGGCTCCGGCATCAGGATCAGGGGCGTGCATATGAAGTATCCCGGCGGCCAGGACGGCATCATCCTGGCCTTTGACGAGGTAGCCGGCAATGAATAATGATATTGTGCTGCTTGTCGATGATGAGAAAAACATCCTGAACTCCATAGAGAGGCTGTTCAGCGAAGACGGACTTAACATCCTGAAGGCGGATAATGCCGAGGATGCCCTGGAATTCGTAAGAAACGAAAACATAGCCGTGCTCGTCTCCGACAATCACATGCCCGGGATGAAGGGGATAGAGCTTCTCTCGAAGGTGAGAACACTCTCGCCGGACGTGGTAAGGATACTCATGACCGCATATGCGGACCTTCCGACCGCCATTGACGCGATCAACCGGGGGGAGGTCTTCCGGTTCATAGTAAAACCGTGGGACGACGATGACTTCATCCGGACGGTCAGAGAGGGGATCGACCGCTTCCGCATCGTACGCGCGCTGAAAAGGGCGGACGAGGCGACACTGCTGTCTCTTGCCGGGACAATCGAGCTGAAGGACAAGTACACCAGGGGGCACTGCGACAGGGTGGCCTCATATGCCGTTGCGATTGCCGGGGCGCTTAAGCTTCCGGCAGAGACGGTAAGGGATATAAGATACGGCGGCTGGCTCCACGACTGCGGAAAGATCGGCATACCCGGCTCAATCCTCAATAAACCCGGCGCACTGGATGACAGTGAATTCGATCTCATAAAGAAACACCCTGCCTGGGGAGCCGATGTCGCAAGACAGGCGCGGTTGTCGGAGGTGATTGTAAATATCATTCTCTATCACCACGAGAGATATGACGGGAAGGGCTATCCCGCCGGGATCAGCGGGGCGGACATACCGGTTGAGGCGAGAATCGTCGCGGTGGCCGATGTATTCGACGCCCTCACCTCGGACAGGTCCTACAGAAAGGCTTACTCCATGAAAAAAGGCATGGAGATAATCCTGTCGATGAAAGGCAGCAGCTTCGACCCCGAAATAGTCGATCTTTTCCCTCCACTCATTGAATGTATCGACAGCCCTGAACAGACGGAGGACCCCCGGTGAATGCCGCGAAGGATATTCCCCTGCAGATACTGATCGTTGATGATGAAGAGAACATCCTCCGTTCCCTCAGGCGGTTACTGGCAAATGAGGAATTCGAGGTCATGACCGCGATATCGGGGGAGGAGGGGCTGAAGATCCTGAGCGAAAATACGGATACGGCCCTCATAATATCCGACCAGAGAATGCCCGGGCTCTCAGGCGTGGATTTTCTCGAACGGGCAAGGAAGCTGGCGCCCGACGCCGGCAGGATAATCCTCACGGGGTATGCAGATGTAAACGCGGCCATAGACGGGATAAACAGGGGAGGGGCGTACAGGTATATAACAAAGCCCTGGAAGGATGACGAACTGATGCGCATTGTACATGAAGCGCTCCTGAAATTCGTCCTGATAAAAGACAACCAGAGACTGACGAGGATCGTCAAAAACCAGAACGAAGAGCTGAAGGAATGGAATGTACGGCTTAAGGCAGTGGTTCAGGAGCAGACACGCGGGATGCGAAGGCAGAATGAGGAACTCAAGAGGCTGAACGAGACCCTCGAAAACAATTTCAGGGACATGATCGCCGCATTTTCCGGCCTGATCGAACTCAGGGATGCAAACGCGGCAAGCCATTCAAAAAACGTGGCCGAATTATCCGTCAGGACGGCACGGCGGATGGGCCTGTCCGAAGAGGAGATACACACCATCTCAACAGCCTCCCTGCTTCATGATATAGGCAAGATCGGCATTCCGGACATACTGCTTGCAAAGGAGACGGAAGAGATGGAGCCGGAAGAACAGGCCGTCTACGCGCAGCACCCTGTAAGGGGACAGACCGCTATTGACTCCATCGGGCCGTTGAGGAGCGCAGGGGTAATCATAAGGCATCACCACGAGTGGTTCAACGGCAGGGGATTCCCCGACGGGCTCTCCGGTGAAGACATACCGCTCGGGGCACGGATTATCTCGATAGCGGACTTTGTGGACCGCACTGTCAGGGGATTCAGGGGGGAAAACGCCATTGCCTTTACACTGAAGAAAGTAAAGGAATATGCAGGCAGGAGGTTCGACGGCAGGTTGTGTCCGCTGATCGAGTCTCCCGCAAGGGAGCTTTACAGCGGCATTACACAGAAAAGGGAGTTTGTTGAGATGCAGTTGAGCCCGAAAGACCTCCGTGCGGGAATGGTCATATCGCGGGATGTCCGGACCGGCACAGGGCTCCTGATCCTGAGTGTCGGCGTGGAACTTGACGAGAGGAACATAAAATCTCTCAGACGCTCTTATCAGATCGACCCGTCAAGAGGCGGGATATTTGTCAGGGTCCGGAGATGAGAAGCGTTGCGGGTGCGGGTTGTTTGCAGGGGGGAAGGCATGATCGAGTATGACGGGATTGACAACAGGATGGTACTTAAGCTGGTCTACTACGGCCCCGCCCTGTCGGGCAAGACCACCAACCTGTTGCGGCTTCACGATATGGTGGAGCAGGAAGGCAGGGGAGAGCTCACCGTACTTGATACAAAGGACGACAGGACTATATTCTTCGATCTTCTGCCTTTTTTCCTCACCGCCCCGGGCGGGCTTAAAATCAAGCTGAAAGTCTTTACCGTCCCCGGCCAGGTAAAACACGACGCCACCAGGAAGGCGGTGCTGCAGAGGGCGGACGGCGTCGCCTTTATAGCAGACTCGCAGGTCTCCGAAGAGACGAACAACTTTGAAAGCTTCAGGAATCTCGAGGACAACCTCGGTTTTGTCGGGCTCGATATAGAAAAAATCCCCCTTGTCGTGCAGTTCAACAAAAGGGACCTGGGGAATATAGTCGCAGAGGATGATATAAGGCGCGTGTGGGAACAGACCGGCATACCCGTCTTTATGTCTTCGGCCATCACGGGAACCGGGGTCATGGAGACGTTCCGGGAATTGGTGAAGCAGACATACGACCACATCGACCGCCGGTACGGTCTCATGGAAAAACACGGTCTTGACAAGACCGCATTTGTGGGAAAACTAACACTCCCCTCACCCTGACCATTCCCCCTCGACGGTGAGAGCACGCCGGTTGCTTTCAGATTTCCCGGGGGCGGGGATCAGGGGAAGGGCGAACAGAAAGGTTACGATGAAAAAAGAGTACATAGTAGGCGCTGAAAAGAGCCTTGGCGAAATAATCAAGGATATTGATCTCATACCCTTTTTCAGGAGCGCTGTTGAATCGGGCATCCCGTGTGTCATGCTGGAGGATTCGCGGGGGGATGTTCTGTGTCACTGGGGGAACCCTTCCGGGGAAGGAATGATTACCCTGAGAAAACCCGTTTATCTCGAAGGGGAGGCTGCGGGATATGTTGTCGTAAGAGGGGATGAACCCAGCAGGAGCCGTATCGAGGCCGCGGCGGAGCTGATACTCAATGCAGTAAACACAATACTGAGGAGCAGTTTCAAATCCGTGCTCGCCACTGAAACGCACATGGCGGTGGTCGACCAGTCATACAACGAGCTCCTTGAGACCAACCGCCGGCTGCAACTGTCGGAAGGCAGGTACCGGGACCTCGCGGATACACTTGAGAAACAGGTGCACGAGCGTACGGAAGAGTTGAGACAGGCCCTTGCAACGCTGCTGCACCAGGAAAAGATAGCCTCCGTGGGCCAGCTTGCGGCAGGAGTGGCCCATGAGATCAACAACCCCCTCGGTTTCATAGTGAGCAATCTGAACACGCTGAACCAGTATGTATCGAGATTCCGTGATATGCTCGTCTTGTACCGTTCGGCCTTTGAAAACGGGGAATTCACGGATGAAAACAGGGCCCTGACAAGGCGGAAGTGGGGGGATTACAAGCTTGACTTTATCCTGCCGGACGCCGCGGACCTTATAAGAGAGAGCCTTGACGGAGCGGAAAGGGTCAGGAAGATCGTCGCAGACCTCAAGGACTTCTCCCATATCGACGACGGGGACAGGGCCGGGGTCGACATCAACAGGGAGATAGACAGGACACTGAATGTCCTGACCCATGAGATACCCGGGGATGCGGAGATAATAAGGGACTATCGTCCGCTTCCCGAATTCACATGCAGCCCCGCGCATATATGCCAGGCGTTTTTCAACATTATCCTCAATGCGCTTCAGACGGGCAAAGAGGGTCTTAAGCTCATAATCACCACGCGTTATGAAAAGGATTTTATCAGGATAAGTTTCTCCGACAACGGCCCCGGCATACCGGAGGAGATAACAAACAGGATATTCGAGCCTTTTTTCACCACAAAAGAGGTGGGCAAGGGAACCGGCATGGGCCTGAAAGTCACATACGACATCATAACATCCTACGGAGGCACCATCGAGGTAAAGAGCGTTCCCGGCAGTGGCGCGGCATTCGGCATACTCCTGCCCGTTGCAAAAAAGGAGAACAATGTCATACGCGAGGCTGTTTAAACGGCAGGCGGCGGATGAGCCTGCCGCCGGACATAAGGATGATGCGGCGGATGAAACGCAGCCGCGGCGGCAGGAGCCGTTCACGCTCTTGCTCGTCGATGACGAGGAGAGCGTGCTCAGGGCCCTCGGCAGGGTTTTCCTTGAGGAAAACTACGACATCTATACCGCCGGTTCCGCCCACGAGGCCCTTGAAATCATGGAGACCAGGAATATTCACCTGATTATTTCGGACCACAGGATGCCCGGGATGCCGGGTGCGGAGTTGCTGAAGGAGATAAAGCAGCGCTGGCCCGAGACGATAAGGATCATGCTCACGGGTTATGCCGACGTGCAGTCCATCATGGGCGCGGTGAACGAGGGGGCGGTCTACAAGTTCATAACCAAGCCGTGGAATGACGAGGATCTCCGGCTTACCGTAAGCCTTGCCTTCCAGCAGTATACGCTCATAATGGAAAACAGGAAACTCCGGGATATAACCAGAAAGCAGGAGATCAAGATCAAAAAGTACTCCTCACTCATGTATGAACACAGGGGCGCCATGGGAAGCATCCTCGTCAAGTCCGGCGCCATAAAAAAAGAGGCGCTTGACGCGGCGCTCAGGGAAATGAAGGAGGATGAATTCCTGGGGGAGACACTCGTGAGGCTCGGCGCCATAACCGAATCGAAGATTATAAAGACCATGCAGCATTACCTGAACATCGAGTACGTGGACCTTGAAGAAATAAAACTCAACCAGAATGTCGTGAGATTTCTCCCCCGGGATTTCTGCGAGAGAAACCGCCTTATCCCCCTGATGCTCGACGACAGGCAGATACGGGTGGCAATGGCCGACCCCTCCGATATATTCAAATGCGACAACATTACGTTTATGACCGGCCTCAAGGTTGTCCCCGTAATCGCGACGTGTTCCGGCATCATGAATCAGTTGCAGAGGGTCTACGGATACAAAGACGGCGATCCGGCCGAGGATATCGATGAAATCTCGGAGATCGAGCCCATGGACGAGATAGATATCATCATCGCCGAGGATGAACCGGACATCAACATCCAGGAGCTGATCGGAACATCGGAGGTGCCCCCGATAATCAGGATCGTGAACGCGATTATCTCCGAGGCCGTGCGGTACAGGGCAAGCGACATCCACATAGAGCCCAAGACGAAATACACCATAATCAGGTACAGGATCGACGGGATGCTCCATACAAAGATAAAGATACCGCCCGATCTTCATCTGGCCACGATATCAAGGATCAAGATACTTGCCAAGATGGATATCTCCGAGAGGCGAAAGCCCCAGGACGGGAGGATAACCGTCAAGTCCGGCACGAGGGTTGTTGATATGAGGGTCTCCACCATGCCCACGATAAACGGCGAAAAAATAGTCATGAGAATACTGGACAAGAGCGCGGCGATCAAGAACCTTGATGAATTAGGCGTGCTGCCGGATGACCTCGAGAGGATATACCTCGTGCTCAAAAAACCCCAGGGGATGATCATCTCCACCGGGCCCACGGGAAGCGGAAAGACGACCATGCTCTACTCGATACTGAGCGCCATGCTCAGGAGCACGAAGAATTTTGAGACCATTGAGGACCCCGTGGAATATTTCCTTGAAGGGGCCAGCCAGGTGTTCGTGAGGGAAAAGATCGGCCTGTCCTTTGCATCCGTCCTGCGCTCCACCCTGCGCCAGGACCCGGATGTCATCCTTGTGGGAGAGATAAGGGACCATGAAACGGCGGATGTATCTTTTAAAGCCGCGCTGACCGGCCACATGGTGCTTACGACGCTGCATACGAACAATTCGGTTGCATCGGTCACGAGGCTGATCGACATGGGCGTCAAGCCCTACCTCATAGCCTCGGCCCTCGAGGGCATCCTGGCCCAGCGGCTCGTCAGGACAATATGCAGGTACTGCAGGACTGAACACAGCCCCGACAGGGAACTGCTGCGGCTGCTCAAGATCCGTGAGGATTTTGCCGGAGAAAACATCTTCCGGGGCAGGGGATGCAAACATTGCAATGATACGGGGTACCAGGGAAGAACCGGCATTTTCGAGATATTCATCATGAACGATGACTTCAGGCATCTTATCAGCGGCGGCTATAAAGAGTCGGAGCTTATGAACATGGCCCGCGCAAGCGGGATGAGGACCCTGATCGAGGACGGGATCGAAAAGGTCAAAAAGGGGGAGACAACCCTTGAGGAGCTCGTCAGGGTGATAGGCCCCCAGACAAAGCATGAACGCCTGTGCAGCGACTGCGGCAGGACCATAGATGCGAAGTTCATGTTCTGTCCCTACTGCGGGAGCTTCAAACAGAATTTCTGCAGGCAGTGCATGCTGCCTCTTGAGAAGGACTGGAATATCTGTCCCGTCTGCGGCTCCGCGAAATCAACCGGCGGCGTGAAACCTTAATACTGCATAAAAAGGGAGGATATATGGAACATTCAATACTGATCGTGGATGATGATCCGGGTGTACTGTCGGCTCTTAAGAGATCATTAAGCGGGGAGGAGTCTTACAGGATTTATACGGCGGGCAGCGGCGTGGAGGGGCTTGCCGTGCTGAAGGACCACAATATAAAGCTTGTGATCTCTGATGAAAAAATGCCGGGGATGGCCGGGACCGAATTCTTATCCGCGGCCAGAAGGCTTTTCCCGGATACGGTGAGAATCATGCTCACGGGACATGCAAGCATCGAGTCGGCCATGAAGGCGATCAACAACGGGGAGATATACCGGTTCTTTGCAAAGCCGTGGGATGACATTGAGCTGAAGTTGTCCGTCCGGTCCGCCGTTGAAAAATACGACCTCGAGGCGGAAAACAGGCGGCTCCTGAAGACCGTCAGGCGTCAGGCAGCCGAACTGGAGGAGCTTGAGAAGATGCACCCCGGGATTACAAGGCTGAAAAAGGACGAGGAAGGCAACCTGATACTGCCTGAAATATCCGGGATTTAAGACAAAGGGCGACATTCGGGCGACCTGAATGTCGCACAAACGGACATGAGAGCCTGCCTGAAGGAAGGGCATCGGCCAACCTCCGGCGGGACAGGAAGGCAAAGACGGCAAGGGGATTCTTCATGAAGATAAGTCAGAAAATAATGCTGGCCGCAGGCACCCTGGTGTCTCTTGTACTGCTCATACAGGGGGCCGTCTCGCAGATAATAATAAGAAACGAGCTTAAGTCCTCGGTGGTCAGGCATCTTGCCGGGGAGCTCAAGATCAGGGCCAGGTTGCTGAATGACCTGCTGGATAAGACAGAGGAAGACCTCTCGGCGATACAGGCGCACAAGGCGTTTGAGGATTACTTCGCTTCCATGGAACTGGATGACGGTGACGGGATGCTTGATGCGGAATTTGAGCTTGAATCGTTTTTCATAAGGATTATCCGGGCCAAATCGAGGTACACCGATATCCAGCTTGTAAGCGCCGCGGGCGGGCCGGTCCTCCGCATTGCAGGAGACAGGCGGGTGGAACGGTTCAATACATATGATCATGCTGAAATGTTCAGGCGGTTCAGGCGCACGTGGCCGGATACGCGGGGAGGCCGGAAGGATTCTTTCATGGTGATACACGAGCTTTCCCGGGGGAATACCGGCGGATGGGAGCTTCTGACAGCCAGTGCACTGATCTTCAATAAGAAAATCGAGGGGATTTTATGGATAAAGCAGCCGGTGGGCGCTTACATGAAAGACACGTTCTCGGGCCTGGCAAGCGACGGCATCAGTTACATAATATACAATACAGAGGGGGAGCCACTCGCACACTCCGTTGACCTTGCTCCTGCCGCAGTCTCTGCCTTTATGAAGGGAGACCCGCCGGACTGGGTGACTGCACGGGAGACGGTTCCGGAGCTCGGGCTGAATGTGGCTCTCGGAATCGAAAAGTCAGCGGCGCTCGAGGTGCCGAATTATCTCTTATGGATCGGCGCGGGGATATGGGTGTCGGCTGTAGTCTTTTCCATAGTGATACTCGGCATTATCGCGCGTAACATTTCAAAACCCATCGGCAGGCTCGCGGACATGTCCGCGAGGCTCTCCGAGGGAGACCTTACCCTTGAAGACATCGGGATATCAAAAGACGAAATCGGGAAACTGAACGCCGGTTACAGGGACGTGGTGAACTCTTTCAGGGAGGTGGCCTCGGTGTGTGAAGACATCTCCAACGGGGACCTGAGCAGGTCCCTTGCGGTCAAGAGCGACAAGGACGTGCTCGGCAAATCGGTCAACAGGATGATTCACACCCTCAGGGAGATAACCGCCGAGAACGAGAAAGAAAACTGGCTGAAGACCGGCCAGGCCGGGCTGAACGACCGGATGCGCGGGGAACAGGATATTTCCGCCCTGTGCAGGAATATAATCAGCTATCTCGTCCCATACCTGGAGGTGCAGGTGGGAGCGGTGTACACGGTCGATGACGACAACCTGCTGGCGCTCGCCTCGGGTTACGCCTATACCGGCAGGCAGGATTTCAGCCGCAGGTATAAATTCGGAGAAGGGCTGATAGGACAGGCCGCCGCGGAGAGAAAGAGCATTCTCCTGAAGGATGTCCCGGAAGACTATATCAAGATACGTTCCGGCATGGGCGAGGTTACCCCGCGCAATATCATGATCGTGCCCCTCCTGCACGATGAAGAGGTGCAGGGAGTGATCGAGCTGGGCTCGTTTCACGAAATAACGGTTGTGAGGATGGAGTTCATTGAGCAGGCCGCCGGGGATATTGCGGTGAGTCTGCACTCCGCCCGTTCCCGCGCGAGGATGAAGGCCCTGCTCAGGGAGACGCAGCGCCAGGCCGGGGAGCTGAAAGTCAGGGAGGCGGACCTGCGGGAGGCGAACAAGGAGCTTGAAGAGCAGGCCGAGATACTGCAGGAATCCGAGGTCCGGCTGCAGATCCAGCAGGAAAGGCTGCGCCAGACCAATGAGGAACTTCAAAGGCAGAAGGATGACCTGAAGAAAAAAAATATCGAGCTGGAAAACGCCCGGCGGATGATAGAGGAAAAGGCAAGGGAACTGGAGAAAAGCGGAAGGTATAAATCTCAATTCCTTGCCAATATGTCGCACGAACTGAAGACACCCCTGAACAGCCTCCTGCTCCTCTCCAGCCTGCTTATGCAGAACAAGGACGGCAACCTTACGGACAAGCAGGTGGAGTTCGCCTCCATCATTCACAGAGCCAGTTCCGACCTGATGATGCTGATTAACGACATACTGGATCTCTCAAAGATAGAGGCCGGCAGGGTCGAGATCGCTTTCGATGAAATGGACATTGATGATTTTCTCCTCGGCATGGAGCGGAGTTTCATACAGGTGGCCCGGGAAAAGGGATTGAGCTTCAGGACCGAGAAGGCGGACGGCCTGCCCGCGTGTATAGTCACGGACAGGCAGAGGGTGGAGCAGATCGTCAGGAACCTGCTCTCCAATGCATTTAAATTCACCAGCCGGGGCGGGATTACACTGAGCATCCGCCGCCCGGATGCGGACGCCGGCCTTTCCGGCAGCGGCCTGACCCCTTCAGAAACCGTGGCTGTCGTTGTCTCCGATACAGGCATCGGTATCCCGGAAGACAAGCAGGAACTGATATTTGAGGCCTTCCGGCAGGTGGACGGCAACATAAGCAGGCAATACGGCGGCACCGGGCTCGGCCTTTCCATATCAAAGGAACTGGCCGGGTTCCTCGGCGGCGATATCCGGCTGAAAAGCATCGAGGGCCGGGGCAGCACGTTCATCCTCTATCTGCCGGAACGGCCGGAGAATATGGAAGAAACCGGCAACCGCACTCCCGCCGCTCCCCGTCCGGAAGATGCCCGCAATATACCTGTTGCGGGCCGTAACAGGAACGAGGTGTTTAAAGGCAAGAAGATACTGGTGGCGGATGATGACATGCGCAATGCCTACGCATTGTCGAATGTCCTGGAGCAGAAGGAAATGAAGGTGCTGATAGTAAAAAACGGCGGGGAGGCGGTGGAATGCCTGCAGGCAAATCCGGATATCAACCTTGTGATAATGGATATCCTGATGCCCGGGATGGACGGGTATGAGGCGATACGGCGGATCAGGAAACAGCAGCGCTTTGAAAAACTGCCGGTTATCGCGCTTACCGCAAAGGCGGGCAGGGACGACAGGAACAGGTGTATGGAGGCTGGGGCCAGTGATTATCTCGCGAAGCCCTTTAATATCGAAAAGCTGTTGTCCATTATCAGTGTCTGGCTGTACGAAGAGGAGTGCGGCCGTGACGGTACTATTATGGCTGGTACAGGTGAGGCAAGACCTTGAAACGTCGCATAAACCGGCGGCATGCCGGAAAATCCTTACAAAAAATCATCATAACCCAGCCGGGTACACGGTGAAAGGAGGCAACAATGAACGGCAAAGGCAATATCCAGAATCTGCTTATAGTGGACGACAGGCCGGAGAACCTCCTTGCCCTGGAGGCCATCCTCGAGGGCCCGGGCCTGAATATTGTCAAGGCGTCATCAGGCAGAGAGGCCCTGGGCCTGATGCTTGAATATGATTTTGCGCTCGTTCTCCTTGATGTCCAGATGCCGGGCATGGACGGTTTTGAGACCGCGGAGCTGATGAGGGGCAATGAAAGGACAAAATACGTACCGATAATCTTTGTCACCGCAATAAGCAAGGAACAGAAATATATCTTCAGGGGCTACGAGGCAGGGGCGGTGGACTACCTGTTCAAACCCCTTGAGCCGGACATCCTGAGAAACAAGGTCAGGGTGTTTCTCGAGCTTCACGAAAAGGCCGCAGAGCTTAAAAGGTCCCGCGAGATCATGGAATCAGAGCATAGGGAGCTTGAAAGCGCATATGCGGCGCTCAAGGCGGCCCAGACTCACATGCTGCAGCAGGAGAAGATGGCGTCCATCGGCCAGCTTGCCGCAGGGGTGGCCCACGAGATAAACAACCCTATAGGGTTCATATCGAGCAATCTCGGCACCCTTGGGAAATATGTGGATAAGCTTACGGAGTTCATCAGCCTCCAGTCCGAAGTCATCGGACGGCTTGAGGCATCCGGGGCAGTCGAGGAACTCGGCAGAAAGCGCAAAGAACTGAAGATCGACTATATTACAGAAGACATAAAGGAACTCATAACGGAATCCCTTGACGGGACCGACAGGGTGAGAAGGATAGTGCAGGACCTGAAGAGCTTCTCAAGGGTGGATGAGGCGGAGTACAAGCAGGCCGATATAAACAAGTGCATTGAAAGCACGCTGAATATCGTCCGGAACGAGCTCAAGTACAAGACGGTCATAAACAAGGAGTACGGTGAAATCCCCATGACAAGGTGTTATCCGCGCCAGCTCAACCAGGTATTCATGAATCTCCTTGTCAACGCGGGCCAGGCCATAGAAAAACAGGGGGATATCACGATAAGGACGTGGAACTCCGACGGATCGATATGCGTGTCGATTTCAGACACGGGCAGGGGGATACAGAAGGATATGCTCAACAGGATATTTGAACCCTTCTTCACTACAAAGGAGGTCGGAAAGGGCACGGGCCTGGGACTGAGCATAACCTACGATATAGTGAAGAAACACAACGGGGAGATAACGGTTGACAGCGAAGAGGGCAGGGGAACCACTTTCACCGTGAAGATACCGGTTGTGGAGTAAACCTTAATGTTGCATAAGGCTGCAGGAGAGTCCGCCGTAAAACCCTCGGATCTCCTGCCCGGGGCCTGAACCCTATTTTTCCTTTCCCCCGGACAGCTTCTTCCTGATCTCAAACAGCTTGTTGAGAGCCTCGATCGGTGTGATGCTCATGATGTCAAGGCCGAGAATCTCTTTTATCACAGGGTCCGCCTGGGTGGCGAACAGGTCGAGCTGCCCGGTGCCGGTGCCGGCGGAAATCCCCTGTTCGGATGCATAGGCGAGCTTCGGGGAGCCGAGTTCATTCAGCTCGGATTTTTCAAGGTTGGACAGGATTTCCCTGGCCCTGCCGATGGTTTTCTCAGGAAGGCCCGCAAGCCTTGCCACCTGTATGCCGTAGCTCTTGTCAGCACCGCCTTCCTCGATTTTCCGGAGAAAGATTATCTCATCCCCCCACTCCTTCACCGCCACGTTCAGGTTCTTCACCCCGTCAAGAACAAGTGAAAGCTCCGTCAGCTCGTGGTAGTGGGTGGCGAACAGGGTTCTCGACTTCAGTTCCCCCGCGATATACTCGACAACCGCCCATGCAATACTGATGCCGTCGAATGTGCTCGTCCCCCTGCCGACCTCGTCCAGCAGTATGAGGCTCCGCCGGGTGGCATTGTTCAGTATGTTGGCTGTCTCTATCATCTCGACCATGAACGTGCTCCGGCCCCTGGTTATGACGTCGGATGCGCCTATGCGGGTGAATATCCTGTCGGCGATGCCTATCCTTGCCTCTCCGGCCGGCACATAGCAGCCCGTCTGTGCCATAAGCACGATAAGCGCCGTCTGCCTCATGTAGGTCGATTTGCCGGCCATGTTGGGGCCGGTTATTATCAGGATATTGTTTTCATCCGAGTCTATGAGGGCGTCGTTGGGTATGAATTTCTCACCTGCCGACAGCCGCTCTATGACCGGGTGCCTGCCTTCGGAGATGCTTATCGTATAGCCGTCATCGACAACCGGCCGTTCGTAACCGTATTTCGCCGCAACATGTGCGAAACTCTGAAGGGCATCCAGCTCCGCGACCGCCGATGAGGTCTCCTGGAGACTCCCGGTCTCCGCGGCGATGTCGTTTCTTACTTTGAGGAACAGCTCGTACTCGAGGTTCCTGAGCCTTTCGTCGGCGCCCAGCACCTTGGCCTCGTATTCCTTCAGCTCCGGTGTTATGAATCTCTCGCCGTTTACGAGCGTCTGCTTTCTTATGTATTCCTCCGGCACCTGCGAGAGATTCGCCTTTGTGACCTCTATGTAATAACCGAACACCCTGTTATATCCCACCTTCAGGGAAGATATCCCCGTCTTCTCCCTCTCCCTTGCCTGAATCGATGCGATAAAATCCTTTCCGCTGCTGCTTATCTCGCGCAGCTCATCCACGCCCGCATCAAAGCCCTTTTTAATCAGCCCGCCGTCCTTCAGTCCCGGGGGAGGGTCGTCGGCGATTGCATTTTCAATGAGAGACCGCGTTTCAGGCAGTTCGTTCATCCGTCCCTGCAGGCGGTTGATCGTCCCGTCGTCGTAATCCTTCAGCAGGTTTTTCAGCTCGGGCAGCATGGCGAGGGAATTCCTGAGCGATACGAGGTCCCTGGCATTGGCGGTGCCGGCGGCGATTCTTGAGGCGAGGCGTTCGATATCTGCCGTGCCTTTTAAAATCTTCCGTATCTTTGAAAGCCCCGCCGGATCATCCATGAGGGCGCCCACTGCGTCCTGCCTCCGCCTTATGGCCCCTGTATCGAGCAGGGGGTTTAAAAGCCATGTCCTCAGGAGCCTCCCCCCCATGGGAGTGAGTGTCTCGTCAACAACCCACAGGAGACTGCCTTCCGCGCCCCCGTCCCGCATGTTTGCCGTGATTTCCAGGTTTTTCAGGGTTGCCGCATCCAGCAGCATGCATGATTCGCGCCTCAGTACGCGTATCTTCCTGAAGGTGAGAGCGTTTCCCTGGGTCTCCTCGAGATAGTTGAGGAGCGCCCCTGCAGCGGAAATCGCCACTATCATGCCCTCGCATCCGTAGCCCTCCAGGGATGTAACCCTGAAGTGCCGGATGAGCTTCCTGTATGCCTCGATGTAATCAAAGTACCAGTCATCATAGGCCGTCAGGTAGAAATCGCCCAGATTCATCACCGAGGGATTGTTTTTCAGACTGTAGGGATAGAGGATCTCTTTCGGCTGGAACCTGCTTACCTCGTCCTCGACGCTGTTGTGGGTCTCATAGATCAGGAACTCCCCGGTCGTGATGTCCGCAACCGCGATGCCCGATATATTCTCCTTGCGGAAGAATCCGAGTATGAAATTGTTCTCCTTGGGATTGTCGGGAAGGAATGTCCCGGGTGTCACGACCCTGACGACCTCCCTCCTCACAATACCCCTTGTTTCACCGGGTTCCTCGACCTGTTCGCAGATCGCCACCTTGTGGCCCGCCCTGACGAGCTTTGAGAGATAGTTTTCAGAGCTGAAATGAGGAATGCCGCACATGGGCACGGGATTGGCCTTCCCCTTGTCCCGTGTCGTGAGGGTTATCTGCAGCACCTTTGAGGCAATCACCGCGTCCTGGCCGAACATCTCATAAAAATCGCCCAGGCGGAAGAAGACAATGGCGTCCGGGTGGTTTTTCTTTATATCCTGATACTGTTTCATCAAAGGGGTAAGCTCGGACATATTTCCAATATCCTATCGCCTTATAAAGGTTTTACGCCGGACTCTCCCGCCGGCTTATGCAACATTACGGTCAAGTTGAAATGCATTGTGAAATTTAAGAATGAACCAGTAACCCGAGATTGCTCCAGCGACAGACGCCTGCGGAACCCCTGACATTCCTCTGTGACGGCTTGTCTTTGCCGAATGTTGATAACTGACAGCTGAACGCTATTAGACTATAACATAACGGCGGAAACATATAAAAGTGGAGTCTGCGGCGGGGGAAAATCAGGCCGCTATGCGGAGCTCTTACAGGCGTTTACATAATCAAGATAATTCTGCGGGGCGTTGACGAGCTCCACACCCATGCCGCAATCCGGGGAATAGCCACCTTCGGGGGCCACGGATCTTTTCACCTTGACGGGGATTTTCACGACCTGTTCATTTACAAGCACAAGCATGATACACACGGAATTAACGGGAAATCTCACTTTCGTGCTGACAAACATGCCCTTTTCCGAGAGATTGGTTACTGTCCCGGTATAGATGAGGTTGCCGTAAAAAAGCCTTGCCTGCAGGTTTGCGGATATTCTCATGCACGCCCTTTTTTCCGCGTGCATGTTGAGCCGGCTGTCCGCCCCTCCCGCCGGGGCCTTGCCCACCGCCGTTGCCGCGTTCTGCCCGGTTGTCTTCATGATGCCGCCTTCATTAAAATCCGTGCCCGGCCGGCCCGATGCCCGGCCGGCCCTGTCCTGCAATTAACATACATGTCGACAACTCATCAGAAAAACTTTAATCGGCTCCCCCGGGCCCCCTGCCCTCGCCGGCGGCTTATGCAACCTTAAGATTAAGGTACAGTGATATACGGCCTGATCTTTTCCAGTGTCTTCTTCCCTATACCCTCGACTTTCCTGAGATCATCGATACTGCCGAACTTCCCGTTTTCAGTCCTGTAGGCGATGATCGCGCCTGCTTTTTTCCTGCCGATCCCGGGCAGGGTGATCAACTCTTTCAGGGTTGCGGCATTGACGTTGATCTTCTCAGCGCCGCCCCGGACCGCCGTTTCCCGGGCGTCATCCCCGCCAAAGGCCGTATAGCCCGGCACGAGGCCCGCCATGAGCGCCGTCAATAAAAGCATCATGATTTTTCCCGTTACAAGTTTTTTCATAACATATCCTCCTTTTAATCCGGTATTAATCTTACAGCGGCATAAAACACCGCCTGCGGTCAGGGGGGGGCCGGAGGTTTCACCCCGGACTCCCCTGCCCGCTTATGCGACATTAAGGTTGATTTTCAGCTTCATCCCTCTATGAACAGGAAGCCGGGGGCGACCAACAGTTTAGCAGTTTTCCCCCGGCGTAAGATACTGCTAATTCTGACAGCTATTATTTCTGACAGGGGCGGGATATTGCATCGTACATCCTGCATCCTGTATCATGTTGTAGCCGCATACGGACAATCAGGATGAAGAAAAAAAGGAAACGCAGACGACGCAAAAGCGGGATTGCCGGGCTGCTTGAGTACGGCGCAGCGTGCATAATCGTTTCCATCGTGCGCGCGGCCCCCATGAAAACAGCCGGGCTCCTCGGCGGCCTTCTCGGAGACCTCCTCTATTTTCTGGGGAAAAGGCGCCGGGAAATAGCCGTGGAGAACCTGCGGCATGCATTCCGCGGCGAAAAGACGCCCGGGGAGATACGGGATATCGCCCGTAAGAGCTGCCGCTCTTTTTTCATGTCTTTTCTTGAAATTATAAAACTCAATCACATGCTGGCACGGCCGGCTGACGGGAGGGGCTGCGCCGGAGCCGCAATGCAGCGCATGGCCAAGGTCTTTGAAAAGGCAAAGAGGATACAGGAAGAGGCCGGAGAATGTATCTTTGTAACCCCGCACATAGGCAACTGGGAGGTGCTTCCACATGTGTTTTCAGCGGCGGGGATCCCCCTTACCATTGTCGCAAGGCCGCTTGACAACCCCTACCTGGAGAAGCTGATATACTCAAACCGCGTAGCCAGCGGCCAGGTCATTATCCCCAGGAGAAACGCCCTCTTCCACCTCGGCAGGACACTCAGAGAGGGCAGGTCGATAGGCATGCTGCCGGACCAGAGCACGATGAAGGGGCTCCTGATTGATTTTTTCGGCCGGAAGGCCGCCACCACCCCTGTGCCCGCCATGCTTGCCCTGAAATACGGGAAACCCATAGTGGTCGTGGCCTGCTGCAGGAGAGAGGGGGATTACCGGTATGACGTTATTGTAAGCGACCCCATATGGCCGGACACGTACCCCGACAAAAAAACCGGGATTTCAAGCATAACCGAAGAAATGACCCGCAGGATGGAGGCAATCATCAGGAAATACCCTGAACAATATCTCTGGATGCACAACCGGTGGAAGACCTACAGGGGCAAAAAAGAGTTTTTGTCATAAGGCAAACGGCCCGGGGTCAGGTCTTGAATCTTGCAATTTTGGATTGAAATCGATAGCGTCAATCTGCGGAAGGCTTTTCTACCGCCACGGCGGTTTAGTCCAACAATTCAATATGTGAAGTTCGCTTTTCCCGGCATTTCAAATGCCTGAATCGCGATTGCCCTGTAACAACATGATGACCGGAAGACCTACCTGTAGGGATACGGGTACCGGGAAAGCAGCTTCTTCCACTCGCCGGGGCTGAGCTGCCTGCGCTGTCTTATCCACGAACTCCATATCCCTATGTCGTAGCCGTAGGCAACATTGACTATAACCGAGTCTTTCTCCATCACAGGCGCGTACCTGTCCATTACTATGGATGCAAGGATGTTTATTATCCTGTCGTAGTCCGCGGGCCGTTCTTTTAATACCGCGTGTATCGACAGGTATGTCTTTTCTGTCTTTTCCTTTACCGCCCCTCCGGCCTTTGAGGTGTACATGACGCCGGATGTGACCGCCGCGGCATTGACAAGGCCCGTGTCCCGTATGCGTGTCTGAAGGGCGAGCAGTTCGGCAAACGACTCCGTGCCCATCACGCCGGGCACCACCACGGTGGTGAAGACGACCACCGCGGCGAATATCAGGCCGACTGCCGCGAAGTGGCCTTTCCATACCGGCGGGGCCGTCATTTCCTGCGCGGAGCCCGTCCTGACGACATATGAGCCCACGACCAGGTCATGGAGAGACTGCCTGGTTCTGTAGTTGAAAATGTAAAGATATAATATCGACCCGCCAATGAAAAAGAATACCAGTCCTATCAGCAGCGATACAAGAGGGTTGAGCATGGCGCCGGGCGGGATCATTGCGCCGTTGAGGAAAAACGGTGAGCCCGCGATTAAAAAACGGATGAACGAGCGGGCGGGTGAAATAGGCCTGCCTTTCCCGTCAACCACCCTGATCTTCAGGATGCGCTTTCCGATGGTCCGGCCGCCCGCAACTGAACTGTTGAGCAGGCTGAAGTAAAGCATGGCGATGACAAATCCGATCAGCCTTCCGTAGGGGCCCGTGCCTGCAAGGAAATCAAAAAATATCCTGCCGGCAAGAAAGCCGGTTGCAGCGAGAACGGCCGCATCGATAATAAAGGCGGACAAACGCCTCCAGAATCCGCTTATTAAACGGTCCTCCCGCCCTTTCGCCCGACCGGGGGAGCCGTTGCCGGTGCAATGATTACCCGTGCAATTACTATCCGGCTGCATGGTTTTTGTTCCCGTCTGTTCCTGAAGAATTCAAAAGAGTGTTCACAGGCCTATTTCCCGCCGCTGCTGAAAGGGTTCTCTACAATAACGACTTCGTCCCGTTTCTCTCCGGTGGAGACGATGTCTATCTTTACGTTCAGCGATTCGCCGATGTAGTCGATGTAGGCCCTTGCCTGCCTGGGAAGGTCTCTCAGCCTTGTCACGCCCTTTGTATTCCTCTGCCACCCGTCAAGTTCTTCATAGACGGGCTCGCACGCTGCAAGCACATCCGCCTGCTGGGGAAATTCCGCGAGTGTGCGCGCCCTTCCCCTGCCGCTGCCTGCTGGATTCCTGTACCTGTAGGCCACACATACCCTGATCCTGTCAAGCTCGTCAAGCACGTCAAGCTTTGTCAGGGCTATACCCGTAAATCCGTTTATCATGGCCGTGTGCCTCAGGCTCACCATGTCAAGCCAGCCGCACCTCCTCGCCCTGCCGGTCGTGGCGCCGTACTCGCCGCCCTTTGAACGGAGGTACCTGCCGAGCCTGCCCTTCATCTCCGTGGGAAACGGCCCGCCTCCGACCCGCGTGCTGTATGCCTTTACAATTCCGAGTATCCCGTCTATCTTAAGCGGGCTGATCCCCAGACCCGCGCAAACACCGCCGGCGGACGGATTGGATGAGGTTACATAAGGATACGTGCCGTGGTCGATGTCGAGGAGCGTCCCCTGGGCGCCCTCAAACAGCATGTTACTGCCGCGTTCCATCAGCCTGTTTGTAAGCACTACCGTATCGGTGATGAAGGGGGAGAGGTATTCGGCGTGTTTCATGTACTCGGAATAGATTCTCTCCATGCCCACCCTTCCGATCCTGTGCCTCCTCTCCAGCAGTGCATTTATATCCGCAAGATTTGTCCGCAATTTGGCCCTGAACCCCTTGCCGTCCAGCATGTCTATCATCCGGATGCCGGACCTCGACATCTTGTCGACATACGCCGGGCCTATGCCCCTGCCCGTAGTGCCTATCCTTTTTGAGCCCTTGGCCTGTTCGTGCCTGCCGTCAAGCAGTGCGTGGTAGGGCATTATTACATGGGCGCGGCCGCTGACGGACAGGTTTCTCCCCACCCTTATCTTCCTGCCCCTGAGACCCTCAATCTCTTCTATCATGGCGCCCGGGTCGATGACTACCCCGTTGCCTATGATGCAGGTCTTCCCCCTGTGAAGGATCCCCGAGGGGATGATGTGGAGGATGAACTTCCTGTCCTTTATCATCACTGTATGCCCTGCATTGTGCCCTCCCTGGTACCTTGCAACGACATCAGCGCTTTCCGTCAGAAGATCAACAATCTTTCCTTTTCCTTCGTCGCCCCACTGGGCGCCGACAACGACTATGTTGGCCATAATTTACTCCTCATGATTTTTTTCAGACAGGCAGATGTATCTGTTTGACAGAGAGGACATTGGGCAGTTTCCTGATTTTTGAAAGGATGTCCTTTGACACGGGTGTATCCACGCTTACAACCGAGATGGCCTTGCCTCCCCGTTTTTCCCTGCCGAAATGCATCCTGGCTATGTTGATATTGTTCCTGCCGAGCAGGTTGCCTATGTCGCCGATGACTCCGGGTTTGTCGTTGTTGGACAGTACGAGCATCTCGCCCTCCGGGATGATCTCCACCGTGAAATTATCCACGGCTATTATGCGCGGCTCCTTTTTGCCGTGGAGAATTCCGGAGACCGTGCTCTCCTTTTTGCCGGATCTTATCCTTATCACCAGCATGCTGTGGTAGTCGCCCGCGTCATTTGTCGTGGTTTCCCTGACCTGAATGCCCCTTTCATTTGCAATCAGCGGGGCGTTTATGAAATTCACCGTTTCCTCAAGTATGGGCGTCAGAATGCCTTTCAGCACCGCCATGGTCACGGGTTCGTGGTCGAGCTCCGCAATCCTGCCCCTGTATTCAATGTTTATCTCCTCTATGCCCCCTTCAAAGTTCTGGGATATGAACCCCCCGAGCCTCTCTGCAAGGTTTATGTACGGCTGAATCACCGGAAGCACATCCGCCGACACGGACGGGAAATTGACCGCATTCCTGATAGTGCCGTGTACCAGGTAGTCCACTATCTGGCTTGCAACAGCGACCGCAACGTTTTCCTGGGCATCGGCTGTGGATGCGCCGAGGTGCGGCGTGCAGATGAAATTGTCGAGTTCGAACAACGGCGAGTGCCCCGGCGGCTCCTTTTCAAACACATCCAGCGCGGCCGCCGCAACCCTGCCCGACTTAAGGGCCCTGTAAAGTGCGTCTTCATCAACGATACCGCCCCTTGCTGCGTTTATTATCCTTACGCCCTTTTTCATCACTGCTATGCTGTCGTCGTTTATAAGGTTCCTTGTCTCGTTTGTAAGGGGCACATGGCATGAGATAAAGTCCGACTTTTTGAACAGCTCCTTCAGGTCCACCACGGTTACACCGAGGGTCCTTGCCTTTTCCTCGCTCAGATACGGGTCGTATGTTATTACGTTCATTCCCATGCCCATGGCCATTTTCGCCACATGTGTCCCGATGTTGCCGAGGCCTATTATTCCGAGCGTCTTGTTGTACAGCTCAACGCCCATGAATTTCTTCTTTTCCCATTTACCCTGCTTCAACGAGGCGGTGGCCTGGGGAATGAGCCTCGACATGGACAGCATGAGCGCCACTGTATGTTCCGCCGTGGTTACCGTATTGCCGCCCGGCGTGTTCATGACGACTATGCCGTGTTTCGAAGCAGCGGTCTTGTCAACATTGTCAAGGCCTGAACCCGCCCTTCCGATAACCTTGAGCTTTCCGGCGGATTCAATTATGTCGGCCGTTACCTTTGTGGCGCTCCTTATAACCAGGGCTTCGTATTTACCGATCTCCTTCCTGAGCTCCGACGGAGAGAGCCCGGTCTTTACATCAACCTTGAGACCTGCCTTTTCAAGTATCCTTACGCCTTTTGGAGATATGTTGTCGCTTACAAGAACTCTCATAACGGGATTCCCCTTTTACGTGTTTTTCTTCTCAAAGTCCTTCATGAATTCAATCAGTGCATCCACACCCTCTTCCGGCATGGCATTGTATATGCTGGCGCGCATTCCGCCGACGGACCTGTGGCCCTTGAGGGTTATAAGGCCTGCCTCTTCAGCCTGCCCGAGAAACTTTCCGTCGAGACCCGGGTCGGAGAGGGTAAACGGCACATTCATCCACGAGCGGCACGCGGGGTCGACAGGGTTGTGATAAAAATCCGACTCGTCGATGGCCTTATAGAGCTTTTCCGATTTACGCCTGTTTATCTCCGCCATTGCTTTAAGGCCGCCTTTTTCCTTTATCCATTCAAATACAAGACCCGCCATGTACCAGCTGTATGTGGGCGGGGTGTTGTACATGGAGCCTGCCTTTGAATGTGTCGCATAGCTGAACATGGTGGGGGTACCCGGGGCCTCTCCGCCTATGAGGTCATCCCTCACAATAACGACGGTCAGGCCGGCCGGGCCTATATTCTTCTGCGCTCCGGCATATATGACGCCGTACCTCGATACATCAACCGGCCTGGAAAGAATGGTCGATGACATGTCCGCAACCAGCGGCACATCGCCCACATCAGGGACATCAAAAAACTCAACGCCTCCGATCGTCTCATTCGGCGTGTAATGCACATAAGCGGCATCCGGATTCAGCGACCATTCCGACCTCGGTGGAATGCCGGTGAATCCGCCCGTCTCTCCCGAGGCCGCCACATTCACTTCGCAGAAGCGCCGGGCCTCGGCTATGGCCTTTTTGGACCACATCCCGGTATTGATATAATCAGCCGTACCCCTGCCCCTCAGCAGGTTAAGCGGCACCATTGCAAACTGGCTGGATGCCCCGCCCTGGAGAAACAGGACGCGGTAGTTGTCAGGTATGGCCATGAGTTCCCTGATATCCGCCTCGGCCTTCTCGGCAATGGAAATAAACTCCCTGCTCCTGTGGCTCATTTCCATCACGGAAATACCCCTGCCGTGCCAGTCCGTCATCTCCGCAGCCGCGCGCTCCATCACCTCCCGCGGAAGCATTGCAGGGCCTGCGCTGAAATTGAATATACGCGCCATCTTCTTCAACCTTTCCTTACATTGACAGCTGCATAAAATACCGCCGGCAGACTCCTATGCCCGTTCATGCAGCATTAAAGTATGATGCCGGGCTGCAGGCCCGGTCTTGAAGGATATCCTGTATAAACCGTGTGAATCAATAGTGGACAATTTTCACGGGCTGTCGGGGTCAACCGGACAGCTGGCATTCATCTGCAAACAGGTTTTCAACGTATCCTCGAATACCGGTCAGAGACACGACAGGCAATACATTCCGGAGTCCTCAGCGGTGGTTATCAACAGGTATCCCTGACAATATCCGGCATGCTGAACAGTAAACTTACCAACTTTGAAGCCTATCATTTCACATGCGATTTGTCAAGCATGCCGCCGTGTTTTCAACAAATTGTCAACTAATGGTTTCCCGTTATTTCCCCTTATGTTCCATGCACAGCCAACACTTTCAACGGCCTTGTTTCTTCTATTAAATTATTTAATAAAAAGATATATAATAAAAAGTAAACCGGCTTATTGGTTGAAAACACCCCGTGAAAAATCCACTGAACAGTATCATAGACAACATATTCGGAATCAACCTTGCCGTCAGGGCGGGTGAAAAGGTACTTGTCATCACAGACGGGTTCAACGAAGAGATAACAAAGACCGTAAGACTGATCGCCGAAAGGGGAAGGCGGTTCACCCCTCGTATTTCATATATCGGATACAGCCCTTCCGGATGTCACGGCGCGGAACCGCCGGAGGATGTCTGGACGGAGGCGTTCGGTGAAAACGCATGCACAGGGCTGAAAAAGGCCGGACTACTCAATCCTCTCCTGTCCAAGACAGTAACCGGGGAAGGAATAAAAGATGCAGGACGTATCATCAGCGGATATAAAGAAGAAGCGGCAGACGTTGTCATAGCCGTCTCGCATTTTTCCACAAGCCACACGAGGTTCAGAGACTTCCTGACAGGGATATGCAGGGCCAGATATGCAAGCATGCCGCTGTTCGACGAAAAGATGCTTTCAGGTCCGATGAGGGTGGACTGGAATGAAATGATGGAAATGACGCACAGAACGGCGGATATCGTAAATAAATACGAAAGACTGGAGATGAAAACCCCCAACGGCACATTCATAACGCTCCGCCGGGGCGGCAGAAAGGCCAGGTGCGACACGGGTATACTTACAGATCCGGGGTCATTCGGCAACCTGCCGGCGGGGGAAGTCTATTTTGCGCCCCTGGAGGGCTCGGCGGAGGGCAGGCTCGTGCTTGAATGGGCGCCCACAAGAAGGCTTGAAGAACCGGTCACGCTTTACGTCGGAAACGGGATTGTTGAAGAGGTGGAGGGCAATGAACCCTACGCGGAATACCTGCGGGAGAAACTCTCAGAGAGGGACGACAACAGGAACATAGCCGAGTTCGGAATAGGCACGAACAACAGTGCCTCAAGACCTGACAACATACTTGAGTCCGAGAAGATATCCGGGACAGTGCACGTCGCAGTCGGGGACAACAGCTCGTTCGGCGGAAGGGTGAGCGCCCCCCTGCATCAGGACTTCGTATTTTTCAGTCCCACTGTGACGTTGTTTTCCGGTGAAGACAACGGAACGGCGGTTCTCCTGAATAACGGGAGGTGGTCTTCCGGCAGATGATGAACAGGTTGTTTTCAGCATTAATCATACTTTCCTTTGTCGTGATATCCGGATGTTCAGGAGATGGGGCGCCAAAGAAGGTAAGCCTGTACAAGAGGGAAGGCGGCATTTCCAGGGAGACGGATTACCCGCAGCAGAACACGATATGGTTCGGATTCGACCCGGGGCTCGGCCCGAAAGAAGAGGTTATGATCTACACACCCTTTCTCAAATATCTTGAAAAGGCCACGGGCAAGCGCTTCCGCATCAAATTCACGACCAAGTACGAGGACACGGTTGAAAATCTCGGCAGGGGAGTCACGGACTTCGCCGCAATAGGCGCACTGAGATATGTAATCGGAAAGAACGAATACGGCATCAAGTACCTTGTAAGCGGTTTGAACAGGGGGGGTTACCCGACATATCACACAATGATATTTACAAGGTCGGACAGCAGTATCGAAAGCATAAGAGATATAAGGGGAAAGTGCTTTGCATTCGGCGACAGGATGTCTGCGCAGGGGCACCTTATACCGCGCAAGATGCTCAGCAATGCGGGGATCACACTCGATGATCTCGGTAAATACGTCTATACCGGTTCACTGACAAACGCCGTAAAGGCGGTGCTCAATGGTGAGTGCGACGCAGGGGGCATACGCGACAGCCTTGCAAAGAGACTGGCCTCAGAGGGGAAGATAAAGATATTGAAGGTCTCCGGTGCATATCCCGCGGTACTTATAGCATACAACAGCCATGTAGACGCCAAGATAGTGGAGGCGGTGAAATCCGCTCTCCTCTCCTTTGACCCGATGGGAAAGGACAGGGACATGCTCTTTGACTGGGACAGGACGGAGATGCCGGGCGGTTTCACGGAGATAAAGGAACCCGGGCTCGGGAAGGTGAAGGCCCTTGCAATGGAATACGGGCTTTTAAATAAATCTTAATGTTGCACAAGCCGGCAGGGGAGTCCGGCGTAAAACCTTCTGACTCCCCTGCCCGCGGGCGGCATTTTTATGCCGCTGTAAGGCAAATGAAACTGAGAACAAAGATAACCATCCTCACCACGGCGATAGCCCTGAGCGTCGTGTTTTTCACCCTTCTGCCGATACGCGGGGTCGTCATAAATGCCTTCAGGGAAGAGCTTGAGAAAAAGGCCGTATCAATAGCAGGCAACCTTGCTGACCGCATAGCCAATAACATCCCCATGAAGGATTACTACCAGACTACGAAGGCATTCAACGAGGTCCTCAGCAAGGAAAAGGACCTTGAATATATATATGTAACGGATGAAGAAGGCAGGATATTCGCCCATACCTTCAGCAACGGCCTGCCGCCTGACATCCTTACATGGAATCCGCTTGCCGGTAAAAGCCTCCGCGTGCAGCTCCTCGATACTGAGAAAGGCTACATAAGGGACGTGGGCGTGAGCGTATTCAAGGGCACGAAGTCGGAGCTTCACGTAGGCATAAGGGAGGACAGGCTCAGGGATACTCTGAATGAGATGAGATACCTGACATTCCCCATCATAATATCCGTGATAATACTCGGGATAATCGCCTCGTTCATATTCAGCCGTTTCATCACCGGGCCCCTGAATAAATTCGTTGAGTTTACAAAGGTGCTCGGCAGGGGCGAGTTCGGCAGGAAGGTGGAGGTGCATCCAGGCGCAGGGGATGAGGTGGGATATCTTGCACGCAACTTCAACAGGCTCTCCATGGAGCTGAAGATGGCCAAGGAGAAGATGGAAGAGGCATACACATACACGCACCTGCTGCAGGCCGAGAAGCTCTCCTCCATCGGCCAGATATCAGCGGGCCTTGCACATGAGCTTAAAAACCCCATGACCACCCTGAAAATGCTTTTTCAGGCGTTCAAGGAGCAGCCTGACATGACAAGGGAAGACGCAGAAGTCATCAGCGGGGAAATAGAAAAGATAGACAATATACTTACAAACTTCATAGGCTTCGTGAAACAGAAGAGCCTCAACTATTCGCCGGTGGATCTGAACTCCCTTATCGACCGTGTCCTGACCCTCGCAACCTTCGACATTGAAAACTCGAACATAGCGGTGCACAAGGACATGCTGGAAAGCATCCCCCCTGTCAGGGCCGACAGGGCCCTCCTTGAGCAGGTCTTTCTCAATCTCATCATCAATGCCGTGCACGCAATGCCCGACGGCGGGGAGATAAGAATATCGGGCAAGACGGACGACGGGTTTTCGGAAGTCATGATATGGGACAGGGGAAGCGGCATCCCGCAGGATATCCGCTCGAAGATATTCGACCCGTTCTTCACCACCAAGACGGACGGTACCGGGCTGGGTCTCTCGATAGCTTATAATATAGTGAGATCGCACGGAGGCAGGCTGTTTTTCAACAGCGTGGAAGGCAGGGGAACGGTGTTCACCGTGAGGCTGCCAATAGGAAAGGAAGATGAATAAGATTCTCGTAGTGGACGACGAAAAAGGGGTCCGGCACTCTTTCAGAAAGATTCTGGGCAGGTGCGGCTATGATGTCATCACAGCGGAAAACGGAACCGAAGCCGTGGAGAAGGCCGGAAGCGAAAATCCGGACCTCGTCATAATGGACGTAACCATGCCGGGCATGGACGGGCTGGAGACGCTCAGGAGACTGAAGAGCGGCAACCACTCCCTTACAGTGATAATGATGACGGCCTACAGCACGTCCGAGAGGGCGATAACCGCCATGAAGTACGGGGCCTATGATTACCTGACCAAGCCGTTTGACAACGATGCGCTGATATCACTGGTCAGAAAGGCCATCATGGACGGAAAGATGTCCACCCCCGTGACATTCGAGGGCATTGACGAGGAGGACGGCGACAGGATTATAGGCAGGAGCCCCGTCATGCTCAACATATTCAAAAAGATCGGCCAGGTCGCTGAAACGGATGTAACAGTGCTCCTGCGGGGCGAGACAGGGACGGGCAAAGAACTGATCGCAAGGGCGCTTTACCATCACAGCAGGAGGGTCAGCAGACCGTTCCTGCCGGTCAACTGCGCGGCCATCCCTGAGAATCTTCTCGAGAGCGAGATATTCGGACATGAAAAGGGAGCCTTTACGGGTGCGGACGCAAGGAGGATCGGCAAGTTCGAGCAGTGCGACGGGGGCACCATGTTCCTTGACGAGATAGGGGACATGCCGCTGTCCCTGCAGGCAAAGCTGCTCAGGGTGCTGCAGGACGGATGTTTTCAGCGGCTCGGGGGAAAGGAGCTGATAAGGGCGGATGTCAGGATCATTGCGGCAACCAACAAGGACCTCGAGACCCTCAGGGACAGAGGGGAATTCAGGGATGACCTGTACTGGCGCCTGAATGTCGTCAGCATCACCCTGCCGCCCCTGAGGGAGAGAAAGGATGACATCGGCGACATAGTGCGCTATTTCATTCGGAAGTTCAACAGGGAACTCGGTAAAAACGTAAAGGGCATCTCCCCGGAACTGCTGAGCGAGTTTCACAACTACCACTGGCCCGGAAACGTCAGGGAACTGCAGAGCATCATCCAGCGCGGCATGGTCCTGTGCCAGAGGGACATACTCTCCCGCGATGACTGTGAATCTTTCTCACAGCCGGATATGAGGGCGGCGGAGACAGGGGGGGACGTCCGGAAGATGCTCTCAGGCGCGGTGGACAGGATACTGCAGGCAGGGGGCGCGGATATATACAGGGAGGCTGTCGCTGATTTTGAAAGGCTCCTGATAGAAAAGGCCCTGCAACTGAACAACAACAACCAGGCCCTGACGGCACGCATGCTCGGCATATCCAGAAACACCCTCAAGGCAAAACTCGAGAGAAGGTAATGTTGTTCAATTAATTAACGCCTTGGTCAAAAATTGAGCAGCGCCCGTCCGTTTTCCCGGAGATTCATCAAGTAATTCAACCGTTTTCCGCTGGCATGATCCTTGCATTATACATTGCATCTTTTTCAACTCGGCCGCATATCAGCCTGAAATCAAACACAACAAGAAAGGAGAACGAAAAGCATGAAAAGACGCAGACTGGTCGCACTGGTTGTGCTGTTGTACATGGTGAGCTTTGTCTCAGCCGCAACAGCCGCAAAATCCATTCTTGACGAAGTCAAAAAAAGAGGGGTGGTCAGGATAGGCTCCGGCACCACGGTGCCTCCTGTTAATTATATCGACAAGAACGGCAACTGGACGGGATTCGACATAGACCTCGGCAATGAGATCGCCAAGAGGCTCGGCGTGAAGGTCCAGAGGGTCAATGTGAACAACAAAACAAGGATAGCGTTCCTTGCCAACAAGAGGATAGACCTGACGATATCCAGCATGAGCCACACGAGGAGCCGCGACGAGCAGATCGACTATGCGGAGCCCCCGTACCTGTGGTCGGGAAAGATATTCTATGCAAAAAAGGGCAGGTTTAAAACACCCATGGATATTTGCGGCAAGAGGATGGCCGTGGTGCAGGGCTCGAACGCCTACCTTGCGGGCCAGGACTACCTGAGAGAACTCGGCTGCACCAAGAAATTCATAATAAATGCATACCAGACCAATGCGGAGTGCTTCCTGGCGTTGAAACAGGGCAAGGTGGACGCCTATATTCAGGACACGCCGATCATAGCAGGCGTTGCAGGCAGCGAAGGAGTGGACTATGAGGCCGTGGGCCCCATCTTCAGCCCCGGACTCTACGGGATAGGCGTTCCGCCCAACGACAGCAAGTGGAGGGACAAGATAAGTTTCCTCCTGCAGGACATGCTCAAAGACGGCACATATGAGAAGATTTACCAGAAGTGGTTCGGCCCGAACGGGAAATTCCCGCTTCCCATAAATGCAAGGCCCAGACTGCCGGAGGACATATTCGGCAAGAACAAGCCGTGGGTATGGCCGAGGTAGGATAACGGCAATCCTCCCGTCTCCCGCGGGAGACGGGAGGATGTCTTTCCCGCCTGCCGGAAACCTTCTTGAGATGCAACGGGATTTCCGGCGGGCCGGAATGACGTCATGGAGTCCGGAAAAGGAGTTTGTCTGTGAATATGAATAAGTTCGACGTTAAACTGAAGGAAGTCGGCCGCTATCCGCTTACCGCTCAGGATATCTCGACCCTGCAGGTGAACGTGGGTTACAAATGCAACCTCACGTGTTCACACTGCCACGTGGAGGCGTCCCCTGAAAGGCAGGAGATGATGTCCCTGAGCACGATGTCAAGGATACTTCAGCTTCTGAAGGAAAACGACCGCATAGGCACGGTCGACATAACAGGCGGCTCTCCCGAGCTGAATGCCTATTTCAAGTATTTTGTAAAGTCATGCATCGACCTGGGGAAGAAAGTGATCGTCAGGACGAACCTCGCGATATATACTGAAGACGCCCTGCAGGATATTCCGCGGTTCCTCGCGGACAACGGTGTCCGGATAGTGGCGTCACTGCCCTGCTACACAGAGGAAGGCGTGGACGGCCAGAGGGGGAGGGGCACGTACGGAAAGGCCGTGGAAGCCCTGAAGACACTGAACTCCCTCGGATACGGCAGGGAAGGCACGGGCCTTGAGCTGGACATAATGTTTAATCCGGCGAAGGCGGACATTGCGCCGGACCAGAAAATGCTGGAAAAGGCGTATAAAGAGAAACTGCGCGGGATGCACGGCATAACGTTCAATCATCTGATAGCCCTGAGCAACATGCCCATCGGCAGGCTGGGCAAATCGATATCGCCTGAGGAACAGGCTGAGTATATAAAAAGGCTGGAGGAGAAATTCAACCCCGACACCGTTGAGAACGTCATGTGCAGGCACCTGATAAGCGTGTCCCCGGACGGCAGGCTTTTTGACTGTGACTTCTGGCAGGTGCTGGACCTTCCCGTGAAAAACGGGGGTGCACGGCTTGAGGATTTCGATTACGACAACCTGAAAAACAGAGAGATAGTCACAAACCGGCTGTGTTTCATGTGCACCGCAGGAGCGGGGGCAAGCTGCAGCGGTGCATTGACATAAAAATTACCGGTGTAACCCGGGCGGTGGAACCTGCCCGGAAAACTAACCTTACATAATCTGTTCAATTTTAAACCGAAAGAAGGATAGACAACTTGAATTCGGCTTTAAACAGGGGATAAGGGGATAAATGCTTGAGTCGAAAAAATACATATTTACCCCGCAGGGGGGCGGCAGTGCAGAGGTGGTCAGGGTGAAACCGGTCAATTACAGAAAGAAATTATTCAAAAAGGAGTTGATAGAGGTATTTCATAAATTCGGTTATCTCGCGGAAGGAAAGGACTATGAGGTGCAGATCAGGACCACGTCGGGCAACATAGCGTGGATTAATATAAACAGCATAGAAACAATCAAATAAATATAATTAACGGTTACTTTAACCCTGATGATACATTACCCGGCGTCTCGATGAAATGGGTTTGAAGCACAGGCACTTAAAGCCCGATTGATTGACAGGCAGCGTTGATTGATCGGGTTTTCTTTTATTGTGGGCAGGGGGCGGAAGACAATGTCCGGATCAAACAAGGATACATTCGCTGTCGGCGGCGAGGACAACAACGGTTCGAAACCGGTAGCCGTCCGCACCACCGCTGACAGCCTCGCGGATGCAGCAAAGAAGAAGGAATTCAAAAGGGAGCTGATGAACATATTCAGAAAATTCGGTTATCTTGAGGAAAAGAAGGATTATGAGATAAGGATCAAGACAACATCAGGCAATATAGCATGGATTAACATCAAGGGGATCGAAACAATCAAGTAAGCGGTCCCCGACGGTGGACTTTAACCCTGCTTTTCCCGTCTCGGGCGGGAAAGCATCTCTGCCGCGCCGTGTTTCCCGGTGCGGGGGTACAGGTTATTAAAGCCCGGTTGATTAACGTTCGGTTAATTAACCGGGCCTTTTATTTTTATCACTCTGAACCTGTTTCAGAGGTCACTCGGGTTTTTCAGGGACGAAATATGAATCAGCAGTGACAGTTCACGGTTGGTGGAG
>JALSHG010000103.1 GCA_026982355.1 Thermodesulfovibrio sp. | reverse complement strand
GCTGGAATATGATATTCCGGCAAATGTTTATAAACTTGAAAACCTGAAAGGACTAACTTTAAACTCGAAATAGTTGTTCCTAATTTGTCGAGCAGAACAACATCACCTCAAGAGGCAACGCGCGGGAAGCCGTTTTCAGAGACGATCAGGACGGGAAAACATACTTGCTGCAATAAATAAGGTCAGCAGATATTTAACAGGAAACACAAAAGAGCGGGACACATATTTCAGGGAAGATACAAAGCCATACTCATACAAAAGAGAATCATTTACTCGAAGCGTGCAGAGTTGAATCCGGTGAGAGCGGGGGACAGGAAACGGCGGAGGTATTATCCGGATTTCCGTTCTGAATACCGTCTCGCCCATCCCTTGACGGCAAGGGAAAGAAAGACGGAACCGTTCCTTTCACTCATGGAAATTATTCCGCAGCACAGGGGTCTGTGCTTTTCTGAAGCTGCTGAACCGCCCCTGCTCAATGGCCTTGCGCATCTTCCGGAAAAATTCGAGGTAGAAGTGAAGATTGTGCAGGGTGTTCAGCCTCATGGACAGTATCTCCCTGCTCATGAAGAGATGGCGCAGGTAGGCCCTTGAGAAGTTCCTGCAGGTGTAGCACCCGCAGTCAGGGTCAAGGGGGGACGGGTCTGACCTGAACTCCTCACGCTTGATGCTTATCCTCCCCCTGCCGGTGAACAATGTCCCGTTGCGCGCATTCCTGGTCGGCATGACACAGTCGAACATGTCCAC
The DNA here is from genome assembly GCA_026982355.1 of Thermodesulfovibrio sp. Classification (GTDB taxonomy): domain Bacteria; phylum Nitrospirota; class Thermodesulfovibrionia; order UBA6902; family UBA6902; genus JAADFS01. Next base: position 44,408 of record JALSHG010000103.1, on the reverse strand, counting down.
CCCTGCTGCAACCGCCTCGAGCACATCCAGCAGGTCGCCGATCCCCATGAGATAGCGGGGCTTGTGCCGCGGAAGCAGGCGGGCGGTATAATTGACCGTTTCATGCATCAGGCCCTTGGGCTCCCCCACGCTGAGACCGCCGATGGCATAGCCGTCAAAATCCATTTCGACCAGTTCCTCTGCGCTCTGTCTCCGCAGGTCCCTGTATATCCCGCCCTGGACAATGGCGAACAGTGCCTGCCGCCCTCCATCCACCCTTGCCTTCAGGCATCTGGCCGCCCACCCGGTCGTCAGCCTGAGGGAATTGAGCGCATACTCCCTTGTTGCAGGATAGGGGGTGCATTCATCAAACACCATTGCAATGTCGGAGCCCAGTGCCCCCTGTATCTCCATCACAAGCTCGGGGGTCAGGAAGTGTGTTGATCCGTCCAGGTGGGACCTGAACGTTACACCGCGGTCACTGATCTTTCTGAGGGGTGAGAGGCTGAATACCTGGAACCCCCCGCTGTCCGTAAGGAGCGGGCCGTCCCATTTCATGAATTTGTGCAGCCCCCCCACTTGCCTGATTATCTCATGGCCCGGCCTTAAATACAGGTGGTATGTGTTGGACAGGAGGATTTCCGCTCCAAGCCCTTTCATTTCGTCGGGGCTCATGGACTTTACGGTTGCATTGGTGCCCACGGGCATGAATGATGGGGTGTTTATGACGCCCCTTTCAGTGGTGATCCGGCCGAGGCGGGCATCGGCGTCTGTTGTGATTATACTGAACTTGATGCTGTGATTCCCCTCCCGACTTAACCTTGCGGCAGCATTCACGCGGTTTTTCCGGCGGCAACGGCTTATAAAGGTGTTAGGCCGGACTCCACAGCCTGCTTATGCAACATTTAAGGTTAATAGTGCGCTGTGTATATCCCGGCCGCAATCGCCAGAAAACTCAGGGTGAGCACGAACCAGTGGAATACCTGCAGCATGTTGAAAACCTTTTTTGTATCGAGCTGCTCCCCCGAAGGGGCGCTGAAGAGTTTCTTGAAGATCAGTTTCTCCAGGCCGAACAGCAGCGATGCATAAAACGCCCATACAAAGATCATTATCCACACGCCGGCGCTCAGCCCTTTTTCATAAAGCAGGTAAAACCCCGACAGCCCGGCCAGTACCACCATCACCTTTGCGATCTTCGAGAAACGGTGTTCAACCCCCTGGAACATCAGGACCTGGTCAAGCGAACTGCCGGCCCTCTGTATCATCGGAAACGTGATCATTGTCACAAAGGCGACCCCGCCGATCCATATCAGGACCGATACCACGTGAATGACTAATGCTGTAACATAAAGCATGATTACATTTTCTCCGGGGCGCTGACACCGAGCAGGCCCAGTCCGTCCTCCAGCACGATCTGCACCCCCCTGCAGAGAGCGAGCCTCGCACGGGTAAGCCTGTCGTCGCCGGATATTATCCGGTATTTATAGTAATAGGCGTGGAACATGCCCGCAAGCTCCTGCAGGTAATAGGTTATCCTGTGCGGCTCGCATGCGTGGGCCGCGCTTTCCACCACCATTATATACTGAAGCAGCTTTTTTATGATAGATGTTTCCTCATGTTCCGCCAGCATTTTCAAATCAGCCGCTCCTGCTTCCGCATCCTCAATCCTGATACCCCTTTCAGATGCCTGCCTGAACAGGCTTGAAATCCTTGCAAATGCATACTGCACGTAAAATACCGGGTTTTCAGCCGATTGTTCCTTTGCAATGTCAAGATCAAAGTCAAGATGGCTGTCCGCCCGCCTTGTAAGAAAGATAAACCGGGTGATATCGGCTCCGACTTCGTCCATCACCTCGCGCAGCGTGATGAACTCACCGGCCCTTTTGGACATCTGCACGGGCTCGCCGTGCCTGAGCAGGCTCACCATCTGGATGAGTATCACCCTGAATTTATCCCGCGGCAGGTCAAACGCCTCCAGCACGGACCTGATCCTCGGCACGTAGCCGTGATGGTCGGCCCCCCATATGTCTATGATGGTGTCGAAGCCTCTCTCAAGCTTGTACTTGTGGTAGCAGATGTCAGAGGCGAAATAGGTGTATTCGCCGTCCTGCTTGACGACAACCCTGTCCTTGTCATCCCCGAACCGGGATGACCTGAACCATGTGGCCCCGTTTTTTTCATAGAGCAGTCCTTTTGACCGGAGTTCCTCCAGTGCCTCCCTTACCTTTCCCTGCAAATGAAGCTCTCTTTCGCTCTGCCACCTGTCAAAGACCACCCCGAAGTCCCTGAGGTCTCTTTCAATGCCGGAAAGCATCATCCTGTATGCATACTCCGTGAAAAACTCCCCGCATTCTTCAAACGTCCGCTCCCTGTAGCGGTCGCCGTATCTGTCGTGTATCTCTTTTGCGATTGATTCAATATAGGCGCCCCTGTAGCCGTCTTCCGGGAAAGGCGCTCCGGTTCCCAGTATCTGCCGGTAACGCGCAAACACGGACTCCCCGAGGAGCCTGACCTGCAGGCCCGCGTCGTTGATATAGAATTCCTTCTGCACATCAAAGCCCGCGGCCTTCAGGATATTGCACAGCGCATCCCCGACAGCCGCTCCCCTGCCGTGGCCTACATGAAGGGGCCCCGTGGGGTTGGCGCTTACGAATTCCACCTGTATCCTCCGGCCCTTCCCGGTATCCGTCCTGAGGGCCGGGCGGCCTTTACGAAGGAGTTCCGCAAGGCTTCTGCAGAGGAACTCCCCCCTGAACCTGAAATTGATAAAGCCGGGTCCCGCGGTTTCGACGCTCTCGAACAGATCCGCCTCTTGCTCCTTTATCTTTTCAACGATCTCGGCGGCGATCTCCCGCGGCGGCTTCCCGAGGGGTTTCGCGAGCCTCATTGCCACTGTTGTGGCTATGTCCCCCATGCCCCCGTTCCTGGGAATCTCCACCTCGATCCCGGGGATGTCCTCCAGCCCCCATCTGTTTTTAAGATCTTCCAGCACATTGCGTATTATTTCAACTGTATCCTGTTTCATATGAACAATAATTTTACCTTACAGTTGCGTAAAAAACCGCCTGCCGGCTTATGCAACATTAAGGATAAGTTTAAAGATGCAGCCGGGGGAAGTCAATATATACCTTACAGCGGCATAAAAATGCCGGCTTATGCAACATTAAGGTGCACACACCTGATCAGGGACTGCCCGGGACTCGAGAAGCCTGCGCCTTGCCTGCACCAGATGCTGAAAGTATTGCACAAACGCCCTGTACAGCTTGGCGTTGTCGTTCTCCAGGCTTTTCAACAGCGGGGCGCAGAAGAAAAAGGTGCAGCGGAAGGGCCTCCTCCATCTTTGCAGGGAACAGCCGGTCTCAGTGAGAAAACGGCAGGGCTCCGATTCCCCCCGCTCCGTCCGGCCGTCCGGCATCTCCTCGCCGAGCGCCCTGAGAAAGACGAGGTCATTTTCATCGGGGCGGCCGTGTTTGTCACGACAGCAGACCTGCCTGCATTCAGGGCAGACTACCGCCGTATGCTTTTCGATGAAAGGGGAGACCGCATCGAATGCGTCTTTGAGTTCGTGTGCAAGTTCCCTCAGCTCGGCGGACCGGTTTTTTTTATCCTCTGGTTTCATTACGGCATATCCGCTTCCCCTGACCCCTGCTCAATCCTTCCGTCCCTCATCCTTATAACCCTCCGGCATCGTGATGCGATACCCTCATTGTGCGTGACTACGACAAAGGTGATGCCCTTCCTGCCGTTCAGCCCGGTCAGAAGGCTGAAGAGTTCCTCTCCCGTGCGCGTATCGAGGTTGCCCGTGGGCTCGTCGGCAAGCACGACCCTGGGATCAAGCATGAGCGCCCTTGCAACAGCGACTCTCTGCTGCTCGCCGCCGGAAAGCTCGCCGGGCTTGTGGGATAATCTCCCGGAAAGTCCGAGCTCGGACAGCAGGCGCCCGGCCCTTTCCCGTGCCTCGCTGTATCTTATTCCTGCTATGAGCGCAGGCATTACGGTATTCTCGATGGTACTGAACTCGGGCATGAGATGATGAAACTGGAAGACAAACCCCACGGTCCTGCTCCTGAAATCAGCCAGCTTGTCATTGCCGAGTGCAAAGACATCCCTGCCTTCATATAACACCGTTCCGCTCGTGGGTCTGTCGAGGGTGCCGAGTATATGAAGCAGGGTGCTCTTGCCGACCCCGGAAGGCCCCATGAGCGAGACCATTTCGCCTTCTTCGATGTCAAACGTTATGTCCTTTAATATATGGAGCTTTCTTCCGGGAGAGAAAAAGGTCTTGTTCAGGCGTTTTACGCTTATAAGGGGTGCCATTTATATCTTATCGCTTCCCCATTCCTTCAGTTCCTCAAAGGCGCCTTTTTCGGGCGTTACGGATTCCTTCAGCTTTTCATAGGTTTTTTTCACCTTCCTCGTGCCTTTTACAATCTCATCCACGTAATCCCCGAACTCCGAGATGCTCTTCCCTATAACGATGGTGCCTTCCCCCAGTATCCTGAAAGGCTCCCCGCCTTTCCACACGGCAAGCCCTATGATAAGAAAAACCGTGAATATCACCGTCACCATTATTTTGAATATCAGTTTGAACATGGATTCTCCACTCTGTTTGAAAATAACCGATTCTCTTATATCTTAATCCAAGTCGCCGCGGGATAACAACTCGGATGAACCGCTCGTCCCTGAAACGTGCACTGAAATATCACCGGCAGGACGGGAGATTGCGGACACGGACAACGGGCAGTTGATATGCCATGCGGGAGATTCACTGAACCTTACAGTTGCATAAAAACACCGCCTGCCCGCTTATGCAACATTAAGGTGAAGACACGCAGATGAAGGGTTGCCGGCAGGCTCTCCTGCCTGTTTATGCAGCATCAAAAGATTTTATTCGCTTACGACTTGTTCTTCTTTTCTTCAATCAGGCCGCCGAAGTCCTTCATGATTCTCTCGGCCTTCCACTCTGAAAGCAGGAAGGGGTATTCGCTTGTTGAGGAGACGGCCGGATACTTGCCGTCTTTTTTCCCGAAGATGGAAATCGTGTAGGTGTTAATCCCCTTCAGTGTTGCCGTAAAGACCGGGGATTTGAGATCCTCTTTCTTCCCGTCTTCCATGAATCCGTCACAGACCAGCCCGGATAATGTGTTTATTATGCCGTCGATTTCTCCTGCCTTCGCCGCCCTGCCGTCGGCGGTTTTCCATGCGGAGGTTTCCCCTTCCTTTTTCTGTTCTTTTTCATCTTCCCCTCCCGCCGTGTCAACCGGAACAGGCGCCTCCGTCTTCACGAATCTTATCTCATCCCTGCCCCGTTTAAGCACAACCTCTCTGATATCATCCGTGAACGCCATCACTTTTCTGTCACGCAACCCGGACACGGTCCTGCTGAATTCGCTCTTTATCTCGCCCTTTGCCTGAAAGACGCGCGGGTCGTCATCAAGCATGACAAATGTGAAACGGTAGGATGCCGCGGGTTTGCCGATATTCAGCCTGCGCAGGAGGCGGTCGCCTTTATAAGCCGCCACCTCGATCCTGTTTTTCTCATCAAGCTCGTAAACGGCATAGTTTTTCGATTCCGATGCAAGGGCGGTCAGTGTGAGGTCCGAGATGCGCTTCAGCATATCTTTTACTTTTTTTTCATCCGCCGGGTACTTTTTCTCACCAACGAGCCACCTGCCGCCTTCCCTGACCAGGACCGTCTCCGAGCCCTTTTTCTTTATGGTTATCTTCGTTATGTCGTCCGCGGCTATCTCCGGCGCTTCCGGCAACGTGTAATGCGTCTTTTCGTCTTTACGCGAGGAGATATAAAAGACAAGGACGGCTATGATGAAGAAAAGGATTGCTATTTCTTTTTTCGATTTCATTCCAACGCTCCTTTGCCGAACATTTTCTGAATCCTGCGCTTTCTTGCTGTGCGCCGGAACCACACGATAATCCCGGCAATGACAACAAGCGCGGGCAGACCGGCTATGTTGGCGGTCTTTACGGCCGTCTTTGAAGCCGGGTCAATGTCCCGCAGGGGATTGAACTTCTGTGTCTTGCTGCGCATCACCGCGATGTCTTCCCTCCCGTTGAGATAATCAATGACGTTCATGACAAACTGCGCATTCGGTGTCTTGCCTTCCTCGTCTATTACGTTATCCCTGAGGATAGCGGAGGTTCCTATGAGAAATATCTTTCCGGGCCTGCCTTTCTCGATAGTGATCCTCTCCCCCCTGATTGCGGACATGTCGACGCCGGTTTCTCTGCCGTTTTTTTCCTTTTTCCCCTCACCGCCCTCTTTTTCCGGTTCTTTCTTCTCGGGTACGGGCCTGCCTGCAAAGTAGCTCGGGAAAGGGCCCTCGACAACGTATGCCATGGGCAGGCTCCTGAATTCATCCTCGTCCTTCGGGGGCGTAATAAATACGGGGTTCAGATTGATGCTCCCCTTCATCTCCCAGGACCTCCCGGATGATGAGAAGAGCTTTACGGCCCTGAGCCCGTTGTCCCTGATTTTCTTTTCGTTGATCTCAATGGGAGATGCCTTCAGGATTACGAGCCCCTTGATGTTTTTCAGATAGGCGGCGTCTTTGTTGATCATCTCGTTCTTGATGATCGGCGCGTAATAAATTGTCCGCTCCCCGCCCCCGAACCTGCGCGGCACCGGCTGCCTGTAACTGTTCTCATCAAGGACGATCGATTTCTTAACGGTTAAACCGTAGTGCTCCAGCAGTTTTTCGAGACCGGTATCAAGCGGCGTGTAAAACGACCTCCTGAACCGGCTCATCATGCCCTCCCCGCCGGGGGTGACCTCTTTGAATGAATCCAGGAACACGGCCAGGTTGTTCCCCTTCATGAGGAACTGGTCGATCCGGTAGAGCTCGTAGTCGGTGAACTTCTCCCCGGGCCCGGCAATTATAAGGGTTGACAGGCCGTCCGGGATATCTTCATCCCTGAGACGGACCCGGCGTATGGAGTATTCTTCGGACAGGAGTTTCTCGAGGCTTGAGAGCGAGTCCTGCTGCCGCCGGAAATCGAACATGGGTGGCAGCCCCCCCACCGGAGGGGTGCCGTGATCCGCGAGCCAGCCGATCTCCTCGTTGATATCGATTACGTTTTCCGCGGTTTCATTGATGGCTTTTTCAAGTCCGGCGAGATCCGCAAGCTGGTACTGGGTGCCGAAGACCGGAAGGCGTATGGCCTTTATCAGCTCGATTGTTTCAAACTTTTCGCCGTGCTCAACGACGATCCCCGCATAGCCCTTTCCCGCGGGTATTGTCTTTCCGGTTCTGTCCCTGAACTCGCTCCACCCGAGACGAAGGATATTGTAATGTTCCGCCTGTTTCCCGTCAGCGGGATTCAGGCTCGGGTCAAGATATGAGAATGAAAGCCTGCCGTAGTTTTTCTCGTTCAGCCTGTTCACTATCTCCTCTATCTTCCCGGGCAGCTCGGGCAGGCCGCTGATGTTCATGTACGGGCCCACCACGGCAAGGGACGAGGATAAGATCAGCTTGACGGATATGTTGTCTTTCAGGCGCAGGAGGGCGCTTATCTTGTTGTTCATCTTCATGATCGTTGAAGTGATGCGGTACTCAAGGCCGTCCGTGGATGTTATAGCGGGTATGGCCTCGATGATATCGCCGTGAATCAGCGCCATTCCCATGTAGGCTTCCTGGAATTTCACCTGGTCGTGCTCGATATTCTGTATCTGCACGGGCTGGATGCCGTAGCTTGAGGCAAGCTCCCTGTTTTTCAGGGACTCGTCGTCTTCACCGCCCGAGACGTTGTAGAACCTGTAGTTGAAGTACCTGTTGCCTGCAACCGCATATTCCTCGAGCAGGTCGCGGAGGTAGCGTTCGATATTATTGTACGGCGCAGGCAGGTTGCCGCTGAAAAACACCTTGACGGTCAGCGGCTCCGAGAGGGTCGAAACAACCTTCCTGCTCGCCTCCGACAATGAGTACACCCCGCCTGAAGTCAGGTCTGCCCTGAAGAAAAATGTAATGCCCGCTATGTTCAGCAGGATTGTTACAGCAAGATATATCAGGAATCTGGAATACCCGGCGGCATCGGAAAACTTTTTCATGGCATTCCCTATTTCCTCTCCCGGATCACGAGATTAGTGGCATACAGCATAACAAAACATATGCTGAGGAAGTACAGTATGTCCCTTGAGTCGATTATGCCTCTGGAGATATTCTGAAAGTGGAAACCGGCCCCCATGTACTGGAAGAAATTCAGCGCGCCCTCGGGGAGAAAAAACAGCATCTTGTCCATGAGCGTGAGCACGAAGCAGAAAGACATGCCGGTGATAAACGCTATGATCTGGTTGCGCGTAAGCGATGAGGCAAACAGCCCTATTGATGAAAATGAAGCCCCGAGCAGCAGGGCCCCGGCATAACCTCCGGCTACCGGCCCCCAGTCGAGGTCCCCGATGAATGAAATGAATATGCCGTAAGAAAGTGTGGGCGCGAGCATGACGGCGACGAATGCCACGGCCGCGGTGAACTTGCCGATAATGATGTCCGGCGGGGATACGGGCATGGTCAGCATCAATTCGTAGGACCCTGTATTGAATTCTTCGGAAAACAGCCTCATTGTGACAGCAGGGATGATAAACGAGAATATCACGGGCAGCAGGGAGAAGAAGCTCCTCATCTCGGCCTGCCCGAACAGGAAAAAGGTGGAGAAGAAGAACCAGCCCGTCAGTATGAGAAAGACCGAGATGACAATATAGGCGATCGGTGATATGAAGTAGCCCCTGAATTCCTTCCTGAATACGGTTGCCGCCCTGTTCATGTCAGTTCCCCCTCGTGAGTTCCCTGAATATGGTTTCAAGAGTCCCGGTCTCCCTGTGAAATTCCAGGAGAGGCCAGTTGTTGTTTTTGATGATTCCGTAAATATCCGGGCGTATGTCCCTTTGCCCGCTGCACGCAAGGCGAAAGTCAATTATGCCGTCGCCGGAGCCGGCAAGGGCCACGTCACTGATTCCGGGCACCCCGGTGAAGGCCTGTGTTATCTCGCCGGGGTTCCCGTGCCTCAGTGAGACGTGGATGATGTAACCGCTGCCCGCCTGCCGCTTGAGTTCATCCGTGGCGCCGTCCGCCACGATCTTTCCCCGGTTGATTATCACGATCCTGTCGCACGTGGCCTCAGCCTCGCTCAGTATATGGGTCGAGAGGATCACGGTCTTTTCCCTTCCGATCCTCCTGATGATATCCCTGATCTCGACGATCTGGTTCGGATCAAGTCCTGACGTGGGCTCATCGAGCACGAGTATCTCCGGGTCGCTCATCATCGCATGCGCCAGCCCGACCCTCTGTTTATAGCCCTTGGACAGTTCACCGACCGGCTTGTGCATGACTTCCCTGATACCGCACATGCCGGCAAGCTCCTTTATCCTGGAGTCCGCCCGGGCCTTTTCCAGATTCCGCACATCGGCCACGAATTTCAGGTAATCATACACGAGCATGTCAGGATAAATCGGCGCGGATTCGGGGAGGTAGCCGATAAGCTCCTTTATCTGAATGGGATGTTCGTGGATGTTGTAGTCTTTGACGGTTATGTTGCCGGAGGAAGGCCTGAGATAGCAGGTGAGCATCCTCATGAACGTCGTCTTGCCGGCGCCGTTAGGGCCGAGGAGACCGAGAATCCCGCCACTTCCCATCTCAAAGCTTATTTCATCCACGGCGCACGTCCCGCCGTAGTACCTGGTAAGATTCTCTACGCGGATCATAGTTGCATGTATGCCTTGCCTCTGCGAGGTGTCCGTCCAGCAACATATTCTATAAAAAGGGGATAAGAATTTTCAATAGGTGTATTATCTTTTCCGTTCTGATATATTCAGTAGAATATGGTCGGGTTCGCCTTGTCTTTCATATCAGGAATTGCCGCGCTGAAGTTCCTGCCTTTCTTCCCGGTCTCCCTTGTCCTGCTGTGCATTGCAGCGGCTGTTTTTCTCCGGTTCAAGTTCCGGCATCAAGTGAAAAGGGCGCTTATGCTGATCGTGATATTCGTCTCCGGGTTTCTCTACAGCGCTGCGCGGCAGCCTGACCTGCCGCAGCTTTCACTGCCTGACCGCGACACCTGGGTCAGCGGGGTTATCGACGGTGTCCCGGAGATGTCGGGTGACAGGCTGTATTTCACCATCGATGATGTCTCCATAGAGGGCGGAAAGGTGGGGGGGAAGGTCCGGCTCGCTGTTCCTGGCGACCTCCTGAAAGATGGAGATGCGGGATATCTGTTTGTCCCGGGCGGGAGGATCAGCGCCCTTGCCGGGTTAAGGGAGCCCGCCTCGTTTCTCAATCCGGGTGTATACTCTCATGACCTGAAAAAGGACGGGATCATCGCAAGAGGTTATGTCAGGCAGGCTCGGCTTGCCGGCGGAGGAGACGGGGCGCGGGACTGGATACACAGGCAGAGGCAGAGGCTGGGAATGATTATCGACAACAGCCTGCCGGCGGAGGAGGCGGCCTTTATCAGGGCGATCGTGCCGGGCCTTAAAAGAGGCGTCGGCCCGGAGATTAGGGATGCCTTTAATTCCACCGGCCTGGCACACCTGCTGAGTATTTCGGGTACGCATTTCGGGCTGCTCGCCGTTATTCTTTTCATGCTTGTAAGGGGACTGGTCAACCGCCTTCCGGTGAATGCCCTTGCAAGGATGACTTTATATATCACCCCGACTCAGACGGCCATCCTGGTCGCGCTTCCCGTCCTGCTCCTGTATGCCCTGATTTCAGGCGCGAGCGTGCCGACAGTCCGATCACTGATAATGGTCTTTATCTTCATGCTGGCGCTCTTGATCGGAAGAAAGGGACAGTGGCTGAACTCCTTGTCCATTGCCGCCTTTATCATACTGCTGTGGCAGCCGGATGCGCTGTTTGATCTGTCATTCCAGTTCTCGTTCCTTGCCGTCCTGTCCATCGGGTATGTCCTGGAGAAAAGGGGGCGGGACATGCAGGACAGTCCGGCCCCGGCAGGCATAAGGGCGATCCCGGAAAAGATAAAGACCGGCGTGCTGATAACCGTCTCCGCCGTGCTCGGGACGGCGCCGCTTGCCGCGCTGTATTTCAAACAGTTCCCCCTGCTGGCCCCCCTTACAAACCTGATAATAACGCCCGTTGTATGTTTCATTATCCTTCCGCTCGGCCTGGTTACGGGTTTCTGGGCCCTCATATCCGGCCTGCACGTGATGCCCGCAGGCGGTCTGACCGCCGAGATCACGCATTTCACGCTTAAGGGTGTAAAACTGTTTTCCATGGTCCCCTATGCAGACCTGCGCGTCCACAATCCTTCGTTTGCATTAACCGCGCTCTATTATCTTTCCCTCCTGATCCTGCTGAAAAACAGGCCGGGCGAGGGAAACGCCAGGCGCCCGGCGTATTATAAGTGGCGCTTTCTGCCGCTTGTTCTCGTCCTGTGCGTTTACATAATCATGCCCTACCTGCAGGACGGCAGGCTGAGGATCACCTTTCTGGACGTGGGACAGGGCGACGCATCCGTTGTGGTGCTGCCGGACAAAAGGGTGATGGTGATTGACGGCGGCAGGTATGAGCCTGACATGGGCCGCATGGTCGTAGCCCCGTATCTGTGGTCCGGGGGCATAAGAAAGGTCGACTATCTGGTGGCAAGCCATCCCCACCCCGACCATTTCGGGGGGCTTATGTACATAGTGGACAACTTCGATATAGGAGAAGCGTGGTTAAACGGCAGGGTGACCGACGAGGCCCTGAAGTTCCTTGCAAAAATAGAAAAACACGGGATTCCCGCCAGGATACTTCAGCGCGGGGACGTTCTTGAGGCCGGGGGATATAAGGTTTACGTGCTTCACCCCTACGACGGGTTCTGTGCAGCCCCGCCGCGCGGCGGGCCCTGCAACCAGAACAATGATTCCCTTGTGCTTAAGATTGTATCCGGCGGCGTATCGGTGCTCTTCACCGGGGACATTGAAGAAGAGGCCGAGGAGAATCTGTCATTGCTCGGCAGCCGGCTCGAGAGTGATATTATGAAGGTGCCCCACCACGGGGGCAGGACATCAGGCACCGCTGAGTTCCTCGGGACGGTCAGGCCGCGGACGGCGGTGATAAGCGTGGGCAGGAACAATATCTACCGGCATCCCCACGCCGAGACGCTTGAAAGACTCGGAAATGCAGGGGTGGATATCTTCAGGACAGACCGGGACGGCGCGGTGACGGTAACATTCGGAAAGGGTTCTTATAAAACGGAGACCTATGCGGACAGCAGGTTGAAAGAGGTTCTGCATCCGCGCGATGAGATAAGGAACCTGAGGCTTTTGTTTTAAGGCTAAACGGCTGGTCGTCTTATATGCCCCAGGGTTCTCCGTCCGCCGGACCGTGAACATTTCAACCCTGAACCAGGCCGGGCTCACCTTGCGGACGGTTGCATAAAACACCGCCTGCCTGCTTATGCAACTGTACTGTAAGGTTCAATTAAGCTTTATCTTCTCCCCCAGGTCTTCGGCAAGGTCTTTGTCGAGTTTCCTGAGGACGTTGTATTCCCTCTTTGCCAGCGATAACAACTGCTTCCGCAACTGCATGTAGGAGACACCGAGGTTGTAGCGCGCGGCTGCATCGCGGGGCCTGAGCTGTACGGCCTTTCTGTAGAATTTAACGGCCTGCTGGTAATTTTCCTTTTCACTGTATACATTGCCCAGTGCGAAATACGCCTTTGCGTGTTTCGGACTGAGCTTGATGACTTTTTTGAACGAGGCGATAGCCTCATCGTATTTGCTGAGCATGGTGGCCAGCACGCCGCGGGCAAAGAGCGCATCCACATACCTGGGATTTATCTTTGCCGCCTTTCTGTATGCATCAAGGGCCTCGGTATACCTGCGGAGACCGAAATACGCCTGGCCGAGATGATAATACGCCCTTGCATATTTGGGCCTGAGCTTGATTGCGTACTTGAGCGCGTCTATGGCCTCGGCATATTCTGCGTTTTCATTATGCTTCAGACCTAACTCGAGGAATGTCCCGGCAGTCGGTTTCTGCGCAAGGGAGTTGATCGGAATCAGCGCCCCGGACAGGAAGAAAATCAAAAAATATCTGCGGACGGCCTTCAGATGCATGTAAAGAATACTATCAAAAAAGAATCTTTTTGTAAATAGAAAATCTTGGCTATAAGAAAAACTTATAGCCGGGATAAATCAGGTTTCAACGGATGCTCGGGCCGGCTCGGAGATTACCCCCCGATTTCTGACATGGCCCTTAAACGGCCGGGGGAGATGGTATTTTCATTGAGTAAATGTTTCTGCGGCTTTAGCTTAACCGCTTTGCAAAACAGCTTTTCCATCTCCCTGTCGGACGCCCCGTTTCTCATGGGTGTTCTCATATCGACTTTAATCCCTGAAAAAAGACAGGGCCTGATCTTGCCGTCGGCGGTAAGCCTCAGCCTGTTGCAGAATGCGCAGAAATGGTCGCTCAGGGGGCTGATGATGCCGATGACACCTCTGGCCCCCTTTATCCTGAAATTCCTTGAAGGTCCCCTGCCCCTGAACTCAAGGCGCTGCAGGGCGCCGAGCGCTGATATCCTTTCCATGACTTCAGCGGAGCTGACGCACCTGTCTCTTCTCCATGTCCCGTCACGGGCGGCCGGCATGAACTCAATGAATCTTATGTGATAATCATTTTCAAACGTAAGGGATGCAAAGGCGGGTATCTCGTCGTCATTCAGGCCGCGCACAGGGACCACATTTATCTTCACGGGTGAAAGCCCGGCCCTGCCGGCATCCTCAACGGCCTTCCACACGCGGTCAAGGCTGCCGCCGTTTGTGATCGCCCTGTACCTGGCGGGGTCCATTGTGTCAAGGCTGATATTGACGCGGTCAAGGCCCGCCTTTTTAAGTTCTCCCGCAAGCCCGGATAACATGATCCCGTTGGTGGTGAGGGCAAGGTCGTGAACCCCGGTCTCCTTGATCGAGGAGACCAGCCCGGTGATATTTTTTCTCATGAGGGGTTCGCCGCCGGTAATGCGCACCTTCCTGAGCCCCTGCCCGCACGCTATCCGCACAATCCTCACGATCTCCGCATCGGTCAGCACCTCGTTTTCCTTCAGGTGCCTCAGCCCCCCGGAAGGCATGCAGTAGACGCATTTTAGGTTGCACCTGTCGGTGATGGATACCCTGAGATAGTCTATGCGGCGGTTGAAGGAATCCTTCATCATCATTTACCGAACGGACACACCGGGTAACGGCATTTCCGGCACTTCAGGCAGAGGCCGCCGTGGCCGAGTTCTGCAAGTTCCCTCCTGCCGATCCTCTCCCCGGCGAGTATCCTCGGCAGAATGAGGTCGAACACGGTCACCGCGGCATACATGCCGCATGCCGGTATGCCGAGAACGGGTACCGTGCCGGGGCCTGATCCGGTATTGCAGTATGCCACAAGGAACATGGCTCCCGGAAGCACTGGCGAACCGTACAGGAGTTCCTGCGCGCCGCTGTTTCTTACGGCAAATCTTGTTACATCGTCCGGGTCGACAGACATGCCGCCCGTGGTTATTATCAGATCGGCCCCCGCATCCGTCAGGGCCTTGATTCTCTCTTCGATGAATCCTGCGTCATCCGGTGCAAAATATACACCGGTGATCTCCCCGCCGAATTTTTTTATCTTGCCGGTTATGACCTTTTCAAATGCGTCCCTGACCCTTCCGTAGTAGACCTCGTTGCCGGTTATCACTATCCCGGCCTTCGGCCTTCTCATCTGCTTGACGGTTACGACACCGCCGGCGGCCTCCGCTGTTCCGGCCGCCTTCCCGATCACGGCTTTCTTCACAACAAGGGGGATCGCCCTTGCGGCGGCGACCACCTGCCCCTTCCTGACAACCGAGTTGCTGTGCAGTGTGGCGCACATGACCTCACCGAGCATGTTGAATTCAAGCAGGGCATCGCGGCGGACCTCGAGCAGCCCGTCCCTCTCCGCCACGAGATTGATTTTACCTTCAACCGGTTCACCCTCCGGACGGACGCCGGGGCCGGCAAGCGCCCTTGCAACGGCATGTGCGGCATCATTTTCATGCATCTCGTCTTCTTTTATCTCAAGGATAAAGAGGCGCTCTTTCCCGAGCTGCCTGAGACGGCCGATATCCTCCCTGCGGACAATATGCCCCTTTTTAAACGCACGGCCCTTGAACTCGCCGGGTCTTATCTCCGTGATGTCATGGCAGAGGACCATTCCGACGGCTTCATCCACCGGCACTGTTTTTGTGCCGGCATTGCCGGTATCCCCGTCATCCCGTATCTCACACATGATCAATCCCCGGAATCCTTATCCTTTTCCGCCGAAGACCTTTCTGAATCTCCTGTCCATCATCTCGTTTACTCCTTTGCAAAGCGCCGTATATTTCCGTAAAAAGTCCCTTGCCTCTTTGGTAAGCGCCGCACCGCCGCCGTGCCGGCCTCCGGCCTTTCTCTCGACCAGCCTGATCCCGAGCCTCTCCTCCATTGACTGTATATAGCTCAATGCCCTCCTGTACGATAAGTTGATATCTCCGGCCGCTTTGTTGATGGAGCCCAGCCTGTCGACAGCCCTGAGCAGGGCCTCCCTGCCGCTGCCGAAGACCGGTTCCCCGTTGATCTCAAGCCATATTTTCGAGCGTATCTCCATCACCTTCCCGCCTGTCTGCCTTACAGTTGCGTAAAATACCGGCGACGGAGCAGGGGAGTCTGCCGGGAAAGCTTTATCTGCGATACCTTCAGGACATATTCCGCATAGCACATCAACGTCTTTTTTAATTTCACTTCCGTTATTTCCTGCAACAATAACATATTCCGATATCCAATCGCTTTATAAAGGTTTTCCGGCAGACTCCCCTGCACGTTTATGCAAGATTAAGGTTAACTTATTGTTTTTTTCAGATTCTGAAACAAGGTCAGAATGACATCCTGCTGTGTTTTCATACTTTTGCAGGAGGCTCAACAATAAGCATTAATTTGTCCGTATATTATCGTTATAACATATCCGCACAACGCTGTAAAGAAAAAAATCAGGCGCCTGGTTTTCCCGCGGACAGCGGTGATCTTCACCGTGAGGGAAATACCGCCTGCGGTGCGTTTTCCCCTCCCCCCTGCCGTGAATTTTCCGTGCTGCCGGCGGCGTCATTTTACAGTTGATAGATTAATCGGTTTCTGATATGATTTTATTACTGTATCTTTTTGTCTGTTGATTCTATTCTTAAAATTTCTATGCCAGGGAGGAATTGCTATGGAAAAGATCAAGATTGCCATCGCAGGAGTAGGTAATTGTGCAAGCTCGTTGCTCCAGGGTATGGAGTACTACAGGAACAAGTCCGCAGCGGATGCCATCGGGCTGATGCACTGGGACATCGGGGGGTACAAACCCTATGACATTGAAGTCGTGGCGGCATTCGACATCGACGGCAGAAAGGTTGGAAAGGATGTTAATGAGGCCATATTCGCCCTGCCGAATTGCACGGCGGTCTTCTGCGACAACATGCCCCGGACAGGGGTGACGGTGCAGATGGGAAAAATCCTCGACGGCTTTTCCGAACACATGAAGGACTATGACCCGAAGTTTACATTTGTCGTCAGCGAAAGACCTGAAGCGTCAAAGGCGGAGATAGTCGGAACCCTCAGGGAGTCAGGCGCAGAGATACTGCTCAACTACCTTCCCGTGGGTTCTGAACAGGCAGCCAGGTTTTATGCCGAATGCGCCTTGGAGGCGGGGATCGGCTTTATAAACAATATGCCCGTATTTATTGCAAGCGACCCTGTGTGGGCGGCAAGGTTCAAAGAGAGGAACCTTCCCATCATCGGCGATGACATAAAGGCCCAGCTCGGCGCCACAATCACGCACAGGACACTGGCCGACCTGTTCGGGAAAAGAGGCGTGAAGATTGAAAGGACCTACCAGTTGAACACCGGGGGGAACACCGATTTCCTGAATATGCTCAACAGAAGCAGGCTGGCGTCCAAGAAGAAATCAAAGACAGAGGCCGTACAGTCAATCCTCGAGACAAAGCTTGATGCCGAAAACATTCACATAGGGCCCAGCGACTATGTGCCGTGGCAGAAGGACAACAAAATCTGTTTCATCCGTATAGAGGGAAAACTCTTCGGCGACATACCCATGAATCTCGAACTGAGGCTGTCCGTGGAGGACTCCCCGAATTCCGCCGGGGTCGCCATAGACGCCATCAGGTGCTGCAAGCTCGCACTCCTCAGGGGCACGGGCGGCGTGCTGCATTCCCCGTCCGCTTACTTCATGAAGCACCCGCCGCGCCAGTTCACCGATGATATAGCATACAAGATGACCGAGGAATTCATCGCCGGTCAGGATATCGAAGGAGTGGTCGCTGAAAACGGCTTCAGGGATGAACCGGCCGGCAAGGTCTCCGAGGAACTCATCACGAGGGGAAGAGGTTGATAAAGCCTTTAAAGTGCCTTATCATTGCGGCAGGCAAAGGAAGCAGACTGTCCGGCAAAGGAGATTCCAAGCCTCTCCTCCCACTCAAGGGTCTCCCCATTATTGAACGGGTGATTCTTGCCGCAAAAAACTGCGGGATAGAGCATTTCCATGTTGTGACCGGCTATAACGGCGAGAAGGTGAGGCAGTTTCTCGACAGCCTCAGCCGGCACAGGAATATCAACATCACCCATGTCATAAACGACGAATGGGACAAGGGAAACGGCATATCGGTGCTGAAGGCGAAGGATGTGCTGAACGAGTATTTCCTGCTGTTGATGGGAGACCATCTCTTTGATGAGGAAATAATAAGGAAGCTTCAGGGTGCAAGGAGGCGGAAGGGCGAGGTTATACTTGGAACCGACTCCCGTATCAGTGCAAACAACCTCGTTGACATAGACGATGTCACAAAGGTCGCTGTCAAGAACGGCAGGGTCATCGATATAGGAAAGCATATCGCCCGGTACAATGCTTACGATACCGGTATATTCCTCTGTTCCCCGGCGATTTTTCCAGCGATTGAGACAAGCATTGCACGAGACAACGACGACTCTTTATCCGGGGGGATAAGGGTGCTTGCCCGTGAGGGGAAGGCCAGGGCATTTGATATTGAAGACGGCTTCTGGATAGATATAGACGACGAAGCCGCCTTCCGGAAGGCTGAAAGGCACCTGATGGAGCAACTGAAAAAATCCTCCGACGGGCCTGTTTCAAGGTACGTTAACAGGCCCCTGTCGATGAGGCTTACAGAATATCTCGTGCAGACCCGCATCACGCCGAACCGGATATCGGTCGTCTCCTTTGTCCTTTCCATGACCGCAGCGGCGTTTTTCTTTATGAGCGGGTACGTACCCCTGGTTATCGGCGCACTGATCGCCCAGGCATCTTCCGTTATTGACGGCTGTGACGGGGAGGTGGCGCGGCTGAAACACTGCGGAAGTGATTTCGGGGGATGGTTTGATGCCGTGCTGGACAGGTATGCGGATGCGTTCATGCTCTTCGGCCTGACCTGGCATGCCTATTATGAGAGCAGGGATTTTCTCACTCTCTTTATCGGTTTCATGGCCGTGATAGGCGCTTTCATGAACAGCTACACGGCCGACAAGTATGACGGCTTCATGAAGAAAAAGCTCGGTGAGGGCCGACACTACCTCAGGATGGGACGGGATGTCAGGGTGTTCCTGATATTTATCGGCGCCTTGATCAATCAGCCCTTTCTGATTCTTCTTGTCATCGCTCTGCTGATGAATATCGAAAATATCAGGAGAGTGAAGGTGCTGTATGAAAACGGACGGGTATCGTTGAACGGCGCATAGACACGGGCAGGCTCGCCTGCCCTGCCGGCGGTAATCTTTAGCCACTGTAAAGGTAAAGGAGGTAACATGGCGGAAATACTGGCAAAACTCAGAGAGAGCATCACTATCAGCAACGGCAGGGTTCAGATTGACGACAGTGACTCGGTAAGGGCCCTTATGGACGGGCTCATCTACGAGGCGGTTTTCAATCCCGACGAAGAAAAGAGAAAGGCGCTGCAGAGACTCGTAATCGAGACAGCCAAGCAGATGGGGGCCGTGCCTGCGTCCATCCAGTCCCTCTATGAAGAGATGGGCAGGAATTATCCCGGCTTTACAGTGCCTGCAATAAATATCAGGGGATTGACCTATGACACGGCAAAGGTCATTTTCAGAAAGGCCCTGGAAAAGAACATCGGGGCGCTGATATTCGAGATAGCGCGCTCGGAGATAGGCTATACAAAACAGAGACCCCTCGAGTATTCCGCCGCTGTGCTTGCGGCTGCGGTAAAGGAAGGCTTTACCGGCCCGGTGTTTATTCAGGGAGACCACTTCCAGCTTGTAAGAAAATACTACATGGCCGATCCGAAGCCCGAGATGGAATATGTCAGGGGGCTTATCAGGGAGGCCGTTGACGCCGAGTTTTACAACATCGACCTTGATACATCCACGCTTGTAGACCTCGACAAGAAAGACATCAGGGAAGAACAGAGGCCGAATTTCGAGGCCGCCGCAGCCCTTGCAACATACATACGCGGGATCGAGCCCGAGGGTATTACAGTGTCCATAGGCGGGGAAATAGGAGAAATAGGCGGTAAGAACAGCACCCCCGAAGAGCTGAGGGCGTATCTTGACGGTTTCAACGAGATATTCAAGGCAGGCAAGGGCGTGAGCAAGATGAGCGTGCAGACAGGCACGTCTCACGGCGGGGTTGTGCTGCCGGACGGCTCGCTTGCACAGGTGAAGATAGATTTCGACACACTGAGAAAGCTCTCCGAGGTGGCGAGAAAGGAATACGGCCTGTCGGGAGCTGTCCAGCACGGCGCATCCACGTTGCCTGACGAGGCATTTCACCATTTTCCGGAGACGACCACCTCCGAGGTCCACCTTGCGACGGGCTTTCAGAACATAATGTACGACAGCCCTGCGCTGCCCCCTGCATTCAGGGAGGAGGTCTACAGGTATATAAAGGAAAACTTCGCAAACGAGAAAAAAGAGGGCCAGACGGAAGAGCAGTTTATCTACAAGACCCGCAAGAAAGGCTTCGGGCCCTTAAAGCGGAAGTGGTGGGACCTGCCGTCTGATGTCAAGGAGCCGATCATGAAAGAGCTCGGGGAGAAATTCGACATCCTCTTTAATGAATTGAGAGTCAACAATACAAAAGAGATTGTTTCATCGACCGTAAAACCCGTGATCGTCGGAAAGAAAGTGGCCGACAACGTGCTTGACTGAATACCGCAGGTTATTTGAAGGGAGGACCGAACCTGTTGTCACCGGGTGTGCCGGGCAGGAAGCCGTTTTCGACAAGCGCCCAGAAAGGCCCGATGACCGGTATGAAATTCACAAGTATCCACCATGCCGACTTGTCCCGGTCATGCCACCGCTTGGCCTGTATGGCGAGACTTGGCCAGAGTATCCACAGCATGAACATCAACTGCGGCCTGCTGACCTGGTCGATGTCGGGGGAAACCTCCGTGAACAGACCGAGCAGCATCCAGCCGGACAGGATTATAAGATTGAAAATCCAGTAGGGTTTCCTGCTGATCCGGCCCTGAAAAGAAAAGAGCAGCCAGGGCCATTTCATTTCCTTTTCTTTAAGTTCCGCGTTCCTCATAACATCGTGTTACATTATTATATGGAAGGGACCGGCACCGGCACACCTGCTCCGTCTGTTCAAAGCTGAAACTTTTGCACCTGCCGCCGGGGTAAGGGAAGAGGGAATCGCCGAAAATGCCTTTCAGGGCAGATAAAAGCACATATGAACATACTATATGATATAGTATTTGTCAACCTTGACCTTAATGTTCATAAGCCGGCGGGCGGTATTTTTATGCCGCCGTCTGTAAATGCTATTACCTGCCGTTTATGATAATATTAATGGCACTTGAATGAGTTACAACGTTGCGCAACCGGTCAAAGACACGCTGGAAATGGAAGAACGTATTCAGAAGATAATATCAAGATGCGGTATCGCCTCAAGGAGAAAGGCCGAGGAGATGATTCTCGAGGGCCTGGTGACAGTCAACGGCGTGCCGGCGGTCGTCGGCATGAAGGCCGATCCGGAGAGGGACCACATCAAGGTCAAAGGCAAGCTGATACGCCCCACGGGCCCGAGGGTTTACCTCATGTTCAATAAACCCATGAAGTGCCTGACGGCCATGGAGGACCCGGAGGGAAGGCCCACCATAAGGGACTACCTGAAACGCGTCAGGGCCGGGGTCTTTCCTGTGGGCAGGCTGGATTTCAACTCGGAAGGGCTTCTCATCCTGACCAACGACGGAGAACTGGCAAACGCCGTACTGCATCCGAAACACAGGATACCCAAGACATACCGTGTGAAAATAGACGGCTTTCTCGAGGACAGGGACATACAGAAGTTGGAAAAGGGGATAAAGCTTGAAGACGGCGTGACCGCACCTGCAAGGGTCAGAAGGGTAAAGAAGGCAAAGGCCAATTCATGGATAGAGATAACAATACATGAAGGCAGGAAGAGGCAGGTAAGGCGGATGCTCGAAAGGGTCGGGCATCCCGTCATAAAGCTGATAAGGACAAGGATCAACGGGCTTGAACTGGGCGGTCTGAAGCCCGGGGAATTCCGTTATCTTACACCTGAAGAGGTCAAAAGACTGAAAAAAGAGACAATGTTGCGGTAACCAGCCGGGCGGTATTCCAATGCAACCGTAAGCCTTAATGTTGCACAAGCCGGCAGGGGAGTCCGCCGTAAAACCTTTATAAAGCGATGGGATATCGGAAACATGTCTTTGTTGCAGGACGTAACGGAGAGTGAAATTCCAAGGGATGTCGATATGCCGTGCGGAATACCCTCCGAGGTATCGCGGATAAAGCTTTTCCGCCTGACTCCCCTGCCCGCAGGCGGCATCTTTATGCCACTGTAAGGTTAACAGTCAGAGGAATCTGCCCGTCCGGGGGATTTTATGCCGATGCAAATGCAGGGATAAAGTAAAATAAAAACAAGAAGCGAGGCAGAGTAATGAGAACACATTCATGCGGTGAGCTTACGGAGAAAAACATAGGTGAGAAGGTCGTCATGGCCGGGTGGGCCAACAAGTGGCGCGACCACGGCGGCGTGGTGTTTATCGACCTGCGGGACCGGAGCGGAATTGTCCAGGTAGTGTTCAGTCCTGAAGTGGATCCGGATATTCACAGGGCGGCGCACAGGATACGGAACGAATTCGTCATTGAGGTGCAGGGGGATGTGAGGAAGAGACCCGAAGGCACGGAGAACCCCTCCATCCCCACCGGCCGGATTGAAGTGGTGGCAAGGAAACTGACGGTCCTGAATGAATGCAGGCCGCTTCCTTTTGTGATCGAGGACGAAACCGAGGCATCGGAGTCACTCCGCTACAGGTACAGGTACCTCGACCTCAGAAGGCCTGCAATACAGCGGAATTTCCTTGTAAGGCACAGGGCGGTGAAGGCATTCCGCGAATATCTCGATTCCCGGGGGTTTCTGGAGATAGAAACCCCTGTGCTGACAAAGAGCACCCCTGAGGGCGCAAGGGATTACCTCGTGCCCAGCAGGACGAATCCGGGGCATTTCTTTGCGCTGCCGCAGTCGCCGCAGATATTCAAACAGATACTCATGGTCTCGGGCATGGAGAGGTACTACCAGATCGTGAAATGCTTCAGGGATGAAGACCTCAGGGCCGACAGGCAGCCCGAGTTCACGCAGGTCGACCTGGAGATGTCCTTTGTAAAAAAGGAAGACATCATGGGCCTTGTCGAGGAGATGATCGGAAAGGTCTTCAAGGACACGAACGGAACGGAACTCGCGGAACCCTTTCAGAGGCTGACCTATCATGACGCAATGCAGCGCTACGGCACCGACAAGCCCGACCTGAGATTCGGCCTCGAGCTGAAAGACGTCGGCGATATTGTAAGGGAGTCCTCTTTCAGGGTGTTTCTCGACACCCTGTCGCGCGGGGGAATGGTAAAGGGAATCAATGCAAAGGGGCTGGCCGGCTATTCAAGGAAGGAACTGGATGACCTTACAAGGGAGGTGCAGGGCTACGGAGCAAAGGGGCTGGCCTGGATAAAGGTCAGGGACGGTTTTGAATCCCCCATAGCAAAGTTTTTCGGGGACCAGACGCTGCGGAACCTTGCACAGAGGCTTGAGGCCGGGGAAGGGGACCTGCTCCTGTTTGTCGCCGACAAGGAGGATGTTGCCAATGATTGCCTTGCAAGGCTGAGGAATGAGATGGGCCGGAGGCTTGAACTTGTCAGGGACGGTGTCTACAGGTTCGCCTGGATAACCGACTTTCCGCTGTTTGAATGGAACGAGGAGGAAAGGCGGTATGAGGCCATGCACCACCCGTTTACGGCTCCGGACGAAGAAGACCTGGAGAAGTTTTTTGCAGAAGACACAGCAGGCAGGGACGGCCTCCGGGACATCAGGGCACAGGCATACGACATAGTGCTGAACGGATGTGAGATCGGCGGCGGAAGCATACGTATTCATAAAAAAGACGTCCAGTCCAGGATGTTTCAACTGCTGGACATAAGCCCTGAGGAGGCTCAGGCCAAATTCGGCTTCCTGCTTGACGCCCTGCAGTACGGCGCGCCCCCTCACGGCGGCATTGCACTGGGACTTGACAGGCTGGTCATGATACTGGCCGGCGCTCACTCGATAAGGGATGTCATTGCATTCCCCAAGACCCAGAAGGCGGTATGCCCGCTCAGCAATGCACCGTCCGAAGTTGATGCACGGCAACTGAAAGAGCTGTATATTAAACTTGATACAGAGGAATAACCTGAATGTTGCATGAATCGGCGCCATAAAGTCCCCCCTCCCCCGGCGGGAGGGGGCTGTATTGAGAGGGGTATCATCCGGTGAACAGGATCAGGAGAATCGTAAATGATGAGCTGTTTGAATGGATGCGCGACATCAGGCGCGCGATTCACCAGTGGCCTGAACTGGCCTTCAAGGAAGAGAAAACGGCTGAATTGATATCCGGAGAACTGAAGAAACTCGGTATCCAGCACAGGACGGGTGTGGCGCGTACAGGGGTGGTCGGCAAACTGCTGACCGGCGAAAAGGCCCCGACCATAGCCCTGCGCGCGGATATGGACGCCCTTCCGATAACCGAAGACACAGGCCTTCCGTTTTCTTCAAGGAACCAGGGGGTCATGCACGCATGCGGGCATGACGGGCACGTGGCCATGCTCCTGGGTGCGGCGGCGCTTCTGAAGGAGAATCCGCCCGGCGGGAATGCGGTCTTCATATTTCAGCCCGCTGAAGAAGGCGAAGGGGGGGCGCGGCCCATGATTGAAGAAGGCGTCCTTGACGGAGTCGACATGATCTTCGGAGGCCATATCGAAAGGCATTACGAGGTGGGCGATATATGCATCAAGAGCGGGGTGCATACGGCCTACACCGACGCCTTTGACATAAGGATCACCGGCAGGGGGGGGCACGCTGCAAGGCCTCATGAAACCACGGACGCGGTGCTTATCGCAAGCCAGATGGTGACAAGTCTCCAGACAATCATTTCAAGGGAGATAGACCCACTTCATCCTGCAGTGCTGACAATAGGCTATCTCAGGGCCGGGTCCGTATACAATGCGGTTGCCGAAAAAGCGGTATTAAAAGGAACCATCCGGACCACCGACGAATCGGCAAGGAACCAGATGGTGGACAAGATCCGGAAACTGGCCTCCTCCATTTCGATACTTTATGACGCGGATGTGAAGTTCAATCACAAACCCGGCTATCCCCCGATCATAAATGAAGAAGCCGCCTGCGATATTGCAAGGCACGTGGCGGAGAAGCTCGCGGGGAGGGACAGGGCCGTCCGGCTCGACCTGCCGAGCCTTGGAGGTGAGGATTTTTCGTTTTACCTGCAGAATGTCCCGGGGTGTTTTGTCAGGTTCGGGGCCGCGAGGGAAGGGCATGAAAAGATATCATCCCACAGCCCGAACTTTGATTTCGATGAAGAGGTGCTCAGGGTCGGCGCCGCCTATTTTTCCGAGCTTGTGAGGCATGCCGTAAAGACCCTGCACAGGAAATGAACTCAACCCTGCCCTTAATGTTGCATAAGCCGGCAGGAGAGAGTCGGCGATATTTTAATGCCGCCGCAAGGTTTGTTTTCAGATGGCGAAACTCGTTTTCAACAAGTCCCCGGCTCCGACTATAGGGGTGGAGCTGGAGATACAGATAATCGACGGCAGGACACTTGAGCTTGCACCCCTGGCGCCTGAAATCCTGAAAAAGGTGCCGCCGTCCCACAGGCAGAGGATCAAGCCGGAGTTCATCCGCTCCATGGTCGAGATCAACACGGGAATATGCGGCTCGGTGGCGGAAGTGGAAGATGACCTGAAGGCCGCCTATTCGCTACTTGGAGATATTGCAGGGGGGCTGGGCGCGGCTCTTTATTCGGTCAGCCTTCATCCGTTTTCAAGAGGCTCCGACCAGATTGTGTCGGACCATCCCCGCTATAAAAAGATAATGGAAGAGCTGCAACTGGTCGGAAGGAGATTCATAAGCCAGGGGCTGCACGTGCATATAGGAGTCGACGACAGGGAAAAGGTCATCAAGGTCAATAACAATCTCAGGATTTACCTGCCCGTACTGCTTGCCCTCACCACGTCATCGCCGTTCTATGAATCCGAGGACACGGGGCTCATGTCATACAGGGCCAAGCTGTTTGAAGACCTTCCTCTTGCAGGCATTCCCGATTCCCTGCAGGGCTGGGAGGAGTACACCACCGTCGTCGCCCTGCTTGAAAAGAGCGGGATCATCGAATCCGTCAAGGATATATGGTGGGACGTGAGGCCCCATCCCGACTTCGGCACCGTCGAGGTGAGGGTGTGCGACATGCCCTATTCACTGCATGACGTACTGGCCGTCACCGCGCTTGTCCAGGCGCTCGTGATAACACTGGCCGAGCAGCATGAGGAGCCGGAGCCCCACATACAGATACTCCGGTCGAATAAATGGCAGGCGGCCCGGTACGGGCTTGAAGGGTTCTTTGTGGATCCGTTTTTCGGCAGGAGATGCCGGATGAGAGAGGCCGCGATAGACCTGTACAGGCATGTAAGGCCTGTTGCGGAAAAGCTCGGCTCAGGCGCGTACCTTGACGGGATACCGGAGATACTCAGGCGCTCGACCGGCGCGCATATCCAGAAAAAACTGTATTACGGCAAAAAGAGGGACGGCTTCAACAACATGATCAGGGCGGTCCGGGAGCTCTTTTTCAAATGAGAGGCGCTGTTGCATCGGGACATCCGCTGACGGCCCGGGCCGCCGGGGACATGTTTTCACTCGGCGGCAATGCCTTCGACGCCGCAGTGGCGGCCGGATTCGCCTCAGTGGCTGCAGAGCCGACCCTCACGAGCCTGGGAGGCGGCGGGTTTCTGCTGGCGCATATTGCGGAACAGAAAGAAGACATACTGTTTGATTTCTTTGTAAACACTCCGGGCCTCGGGAGCAGGACGGACGGAAAACCCGCCATGACCCCGGTGGATATCCATTTCCCGGAGTGCACACAGGTCTTTCATACCGGCTTTCCCTCTGCGGCGGTGCCCGGCATGTTAAAGGGGCTGCTTCATGTTCACAGGAGTCTCTGCACCCTCCCGCTGGAGACCGTTCTGGCGCCCGCGTTGTCCTGCCTGCGGGAAGGCGTGGAGGTCACGGCGCTGCAGGAATACTTCCTGAACCTGCTTGAGCCCATATTCGGATCAACCGGCTACGGCAGGGAAATCTATACCCCCGGCGGCGAATGCATGAAACAGGGCGGAAGGCTGTTCAACCCCCTGCTGAAGGAATTTTTCGGGGGGATCGCAGAGGGGCGAAGCGACATATACAGTGCAGAGGCAGCGCGGAATTTCACGGAAGAGATGAAAAAACACGGCTGCCTCATAACACCGGGAGACCTGGAGGCATACAGGGTGATCGAGAGGAACCCCCTGCGCATCGCATACCGCGACAGGGAGATACTCACAAATCCCCCCCCGTCCTCAGGCGGGATGATGCTGGCGCTCGGACTGAGACTCATTGAAAACATAAGGCTCTCATCCGTATGCCGTGAATCAGGGGAATTCTTCATAACGCTCGTCGAGCTCATGAAGCGGATGCAGGATTTCAGGCCGGTGAAAAACCGCAGCGGTACGGCCCGCCCCCTGGACAGCACGGAATTGTCCCCGCTGATTGAATCCTTTCTCAGGAACGTATCTGAAAGGACCTTTATCGCCACGCAGGGGACGACCCACATAAGCACAGTGGACGAAAAAGGAAACGCCGCATCAATGACCACATCAAACGGCTCGGGCTCCGGCCGCTTTATTCCGGGGACAGGCATAATGCTGAACAACATGATGGGCGAGGATGACCTTCACCCTGACGGTTTCTTCTCCTCCCCGCCGGGCGAAAGGGTCTCTTCCATGATGGTTCCCGCGATCATCCTCAGGAACGGCAGGGCGGATGTGGTCATGGGAAGCGGGGGGAGCAAGAGGATAAAGACAGCGGTGCTGCAGGTGCTGCTGAACATAATCGATTTCAAGCGTCCCCTTGAGGAGGCCGTTGAGGCGCCGCGCATCCACCTGGAGGACGGCACGGTTCACACGGAACCCGGCCTGCCCGCGGATGTTGCCGGAAAACTGGCCGCGCATTATGACATCAACAGGTGGAACACAAAGAACATGTACTTCGGAGGGGTCCACTGCGTGAACGGTGAAATGCACGGATGGGGAGACAGCCGGCGCGGCGGTGTTTTCCTGACCGCCGGACAGCCTTGAATCTTAACCTTACAGCGGCATAAAACACCGCCCGCGGGCAGGAGAGTCCGGAGGTGTTACGGCGGACTCCCCTGCCCGCACGGCATTATGCCGAGGGTGTTCCTCCGTCGACGATGCTGTGTTCCTCCCACATAAACCAGTTGCCGGTATCCCGGAGAAAATTATACGTATTCTCAAAGATGTCATAGTGCAGCAGTTCCGCCCGAAGGAGTTTGCCGAAGAGTTTTTTTTCCTTTTCGGTACGGGCTTCCGACAACAGTTTTCTGTAGAACTCGACCCCCTCTTTTTCCATGCGAACAGCGATGCTGAAGGCTTCAAGTTCATCCGAGGTCGCTTTCACCCTCTCCATCATTTCATCTTTCATCTCCTCGAACACCGTCCTGATGTCTTTCATGGGAGGCACATCCTCATCATGGATGTCAAGTCCCTCCAGCAGCCGGTTAACGATTTCCAGGTGTTTTTTTTCATCCTCCGCTACTGTCTCGAACATCTTTTTCCCCGCCGGATAGGCCGTCCTGCCGGCCGCCTCCGTATAAAACCCGATTGCGTCCGTCTCCATCTTTCTCGCCATCTCTACTGCATTCATCTCTTCCCCCTTTTTGCAACATCAAGGTTTATCTTACAGTCAACAGAGACATATTTCCGATATCCCATCGCTTTATAAAGGTCTTACGGCGGACTCCCCTCTCCGCGAACCATTCCGATGCTATTAATGTTAGCAGAAGTATCGGCCCGGGGCAAGGCGGGCCAGAGATTTCAACCATGAGGGGGTCTTTAGGGACATGCCGGGTGAAGGTATGCTTGAAGGGAAATCCTGTGTCCTGTCCGCAATTCAAGAAAAATTCTGCAATTGACGATTATATAGTAGAAACAAAGTCGAGGCGGATAAGGCTTTTTTTTCATAACCTTAATGTTGCATAAGCGGGCAGGAGAGTCCGCCGTAAAACCGCCGGACTCTCCTGCCTTCGGGCGGTGTTTTTTATACAACTGTAAGGATAATTCTTAACAAGAGGGATAATTGCCATGAATCATTTGCTGGAGACACAACTCAGGGAGTGCCTGGGAGAGCTTTACACCACGGAACCGGCCTTTCGGTCCGGCAGGTTCCGGAAATTCCTTTCCGAAATCGAGCGGGTCTACAATCATCACGACCTTGAACGCAGCCTCCTGGAGAGCGCCGTTGACATGAATTCGAGGGAACTGCACGCAACAAACAGCCTCCTTGAAAAACGTAATCAGAGGATATCACGTTTATCCACAACAGACACCCTGACCGGCCTGCCGAACCGACACCTGTATAATGACAGGGTCAGCCAGGAACTGAAACGCGCGAAACGCCACGACAGGAAACTCGCGGTCATGTTCATCGATCTCGACAGGTTCAAGATCATCAATGATTCCCTCGGGCATCATATAGGCGACCTGCTGCTCAGATACGTGGCAAAGAGAATCAAGTCGTGCCTGAGGGAGGCGGACACGATAGCAAGGCCCGGAGGTGACGAGTTCGCCGTACTCCTTGACGAAGTCCGTGAAATGGAGGACGCGGCCGCGGTTGCAAAAAAAATCCTCTCGGTGCTGTCCGAGCCGTTCAGGTTCAAGGGTCACGAGCTGATGCTGACCGCAAGCATCGGGATAAGCATCTATCCTTCGGACGGTGTCGATGCGGTCACACTGTTCAGGAATGCGGACACCGCCATGTACCGGGCGAAAGATCTCGGTCGGAACAATTTCCAGTTCTACCATCCCGCCATGAGCATCAAGGCCCTGGAGCACATGGCATTTGAGTCAAGACTGAGGAAAGCGCTGGAACATAACGAATTTGTCCTGCACTACCAGCCGCAGATCGACCTGGTCTCCGGCAGGGTTACGGGCATGGAGGCACTTGTCCGCTGGGAGTCCCCGGAGATCGGTTTCATGATGCCCGCGGACTTCATCCCCCTTGCCGAGGAGACGGGCCTGATCCTCCCCATCGGGGAGTGGGTGCTGCAGTCCGCCTGCCTCCAGAACAAGGCCTGGCAGGATGCCGGCCTGCAGGAGATCAACATAGCGGTCAATATCTCACAGCGGCAACTGCAGAACCCGTGCTTCATGACAAGCATTGACACGGCCCTGGAAATCTCCGGGCTTGCTCCGGAACGCCTTGAACTCGAGCTTACCGAAAGCGCCGTGATGCAGGAGACCGAACTGACGCTCATGACACTTCAGCAGCTCAAGCGAAAGGGTATCTCCCTGTCAATCGACGACTTCGGCACGGGGTATTCGTCCCTGAGCGTCCTGAAACGGTTCACCATCGACAGGCTGAAGATCGACAGGAGCTTCGTCAGTGACATTTCCGACAATCCTGATGCCACTGCAATAGTTGAAGCGATCATTGCCATGGCATACAGCCTTAATCTGAACGTTATCGCCGAGGGCGTGGGCACCAAGGCCCAGTCCGATTTCCTGAGAGAAAACGGCTGTGACCAGATACAGGGTTTCTGGATCAGCAGACCCCTGCCGGCGGACCAGGCAGAGCGCTTCCTGAGGGAATGCCCGCCCGTCTGATTTCCAGATACGGGAAACCTTAAAGATACGGAACGGAAAAAAATCCTCCGTTTGTCTTATAATCTTCCTGTGAACAGGAATCCCCTCGCTGCAATAGATATAGGCACGAATACATTCAGGCTCCTGGTCGCAGAGGTGCATCACGACCCGCGGAAAAACAGTTTCTCCTTCAGGGAGATTCACTCCGGACGGATAATCACGAGGCTCGGCGAGGGAATTCATGACAGGGGCCGCCTGTCTGAAGATGCTGTAAACAGGAGCCTGGCGGCGCTTAAGGGATTCAGCGACACCATATCACGCCTGAATGTCTACAGGACATCGGCCGTTGCAACGAGCGCCCTGCGCGAGGCCGCAGACAGCGCTGAGTTCATAAAAAAGGCGAGACAGGAGACCGGGCTCGATATAAGGATTGTCAGCGGCGAAGAAGAGGCCGGGATAACGGCCGCGGGCATGCTGGTGGATATGGCTGTGCCGGCCTCGGCGCTGCTCGCCGATATAGGAGGGGGCAGCACGGAGCTGATATTCGCCCGCAACGGCAAGCCGGTGACCGTATGCAGCCTGAACCTCGGCGTAGTGTATCTGGCCGGAAGGCACATGAGAGAGGATCCGCCCGCGGGCAGTGATTTAACCCGGATGGAGGAGGATATCTCACGGCGGGTCAGACGGGCGGTGGCGCACTTTTCGGGATTATGCGGCCCGGAGACTGTTTTTATCGGCACAGCCGGCACAATAACGACACTGTCCGCTGTAACGCAAAACCTTGCGACATTCCGGCATCACAGGATTCACAACTCCAGGCTCCGGCTGGATCAGGTGAAGGGCATCTATTCCGCCATATCGGTTATGCCGGCAAGGGAAAGGGCGGGATACATCGGCCTCGAACCCGCGAGGCTTGACATAATCGTGCCGGGGGCGCTTATACTCCTTAAGTTGATGGATGCATTCGGTTTCGATGAAATCACCGTAAGCAATTACGGCCTGAGAGAGGGGATTCTTATTGAGCTTTATAACAGACTTAACCTTAATGTTGCATAAGCCGACAGGAGAGTCCGGCGTAAAACCTTTATAAAGCGATGGGATATCGGAAATATGTCTTTATTGGAGGACTTAACGGAAGGTGAAATTCCAAAAGACGTTAATATGCCGTGCGGAATATGTCCTGAAGGTATCGCAGATAAAGCTTTTCCGCCGGACTCTCCTGCCCGCGGGCGGTGGTTTTATGCAACTGTAAGGTTAACCTTAATGTTGCATGAACGTGCAGGGGAGTCCGCGTGAAAAAATCGATCATGAAATTCAAAGTCAGAAAGGCGCTGATCAGTGACGCAAAGGCCATACATTCGCTGGTTAACGCCTTTGCAGACGAGAAGGCCATGCTGCCGCGCTCCCTGAACGAGATATACGAAAACATACGCGACTTTATTGTATGCACGAACAACGGATCAGTGGTCGGAGTCGCAGCCCTGCACATCCTCTGGGAAGACCTTGCAGAAATCCGGTCCGTCGCCGTGGCGGGGAAATATCAGCACAGGGGCATCGGTAAAAGACTGGTCAGGCAGAGCCTGAGGGAGGCACGGGCACTGGGCATCAAGAGGGTGTTCGCCCTCACATACAATCCCGGGTTTTTCACGGGGCTGGGATTCAGGGATATAGACAAGAACACCCTTCCCCACAAGATATGGGGTGAGTGTCTCAAGTGCCACAAGTTCCCTGAATGTGACGAATCGGCGGTGATAATAGACCTTAATGTCCCATAAGCGGGCAGGGGAGTCCGCCGTAACTCCCCCGCCCGCTGGCGGTATTTCTCATGCCGATGTAAGATAAACCCCTGATGCTTGACACTGCATGGCGTGACATAACGGCCCGGGATAATGTTGTTACGCCGGACGCGCCGTTTTTGCCGAAACCCGCGCTGAAGGACCGGCTATTAATTTTCCTTATGACCTTATATGCGTTTGATTTAAAGAATGCTGTTTGGATAAAATGGATGTTCACGCTGGACTTTGAAAATCGTGGTTTATACAACTACAGTAACAATTTATTTTTTTCCGGGAAGAGGCGGTTTTCATGATTGAAAAAAAATGTCGTGAAATTCTTGACAGGTATCACAGGGAAAAGGGAAACATCATATCCATCCTACAGGACATGCAGGAGAGTTTCGGATATATCCGGGAAGATGCGGTGAACTGGTTTTCGGAGCAGCTCAATATTCCGGCAAGCAACTTTTACGGCGTGGCTACTTTTTATGCGCAGTTTTACCTCAAGCCGCGCGGCAAGAATATTATAACCGGCTGTTGCGGAACCGCCTGCCATGTGAAGGGCTCGGCTCCCATAATCAACAGTCTGAGAGAGCACCTTGCAATCCCGGAAGGTGGAGACACCAGCAGGGACGGCAAGGTCACCATAGAGAGTGTTGCATGTGTGGGCGCCTGCAGTATCGCCCCTGTATTCATTGTAAACAAAAAAGTATTCGGGAAGATGACTCTCGACAGGGTGCCGGAAATGATAAAGGAGATAAGCTGACTTTAAAATGATGAATAATAACGGTTTGGAAGGTCTGGTTATCAAGGTTTGTGTAGGCACCGGCGGCCTGGCGGCCGGTAGCCAGGAAGTTATTGATGAGTTCAATAAAACGCTCGCTGCCCGTAAAGTGAGGGCCGCGGTTCGTAAAAAGTGCGTCAGCAAGACAGGCTGCCGGGGCTTTTGTGCAAAGGACGTGCTGGTGGACGTTGTCCGCAACGGAAAATCATTTACATACCAGCTTGTATCGCCGGACAAGGTAAGCCGCATCGTCGACGAACACATAATCAGCGGTAATCCCGTGGAGGAGTGGCTCGTAGGCCCTGATTATCACACATTTCATAGCAAACAGACCAAGATACTCCTTCAGCAGTGCGGACAGATAGACCCCGAGGATATCAGGTCATATATTGATATAGGCGGATATAAGGCGGCAAAAAAGGCCCTGTCACTGGATCCCTTTGAGGTTATAGAAGAGGTAAGGGCTTCAGGCCTTCGCGGCAGGGGCGGTGCAGGGTTCTTAACCGGTCTCAAGTGGGAATTCTGCAAAATGTCCGGGGGGACGCCTAAATATATCATTTGCAACGCTGATGAGGGAGACCCCGGTGCGTTTATGGACAGGTCCATAATAGAAGGCAATCCCCACTCGGTAATCGAGGGAATGATTATCGGAGCTCATGCAATAGGCGCTGAAAAGGGCTATATCTATATAAGGGCCGAATATCCCCTTGCGGTGGACAGGCTCAGAACGGCATTGAGCCAGGCAAGGGCAAAAAAGTTTCTTGGGAAGAAGATTTTCAACAGCCGTATGAACTTTGATATAGAAATAAAGCTTGGAGCAGGAGCATTTGTCTGCGGTGAAAGTACGGCACTTATGCGGTCAATAGAGGGGAAGCGCGGCACCCCGAGACCTACTCCTCCCCGCTCCGTCAATAAAGGCCTGTGGGGCAGGCCGACAGCCCTGAATAACGTTGAGACACTTGCAAACATCCCGATCATAATGAACAGAGGCGCAGGATGGTTTGCCTCGATCGGAACCAAGAAGAACACGGGGACAAAGCTTTTTGCCCTTACAGGAAAGGTGAAAAACACGGGTCTGATAGAAGTGCCCATGGGTATATCGCTGAAAGAGATTATCTATGACATAGGCGGAGGCATGGAGGATAAAAACCGCCGCTTCAAGGCCGTGCAGACCGGAGGGCCCTCCGGGGGGTGTATTCCTGCATCGTACCTCAATATGCCCGTGGATTACGAGTCCCTGGTCAACATAGGTTCGATGATGGGCTCCGGCGGCATGGTTGTGATGGATGACACTACATGCATGGTCGAGATGGCAAGGTTCTTCCTGACATTTACCGAGAACGAATCCTGCGGCAAGTGTGTTCCGTGCAGGGTCGGCACCAAGAGAATGCTGGAGGTTCTGACGAGAATCACGGAGGGCAGGGGAAAGGAAGGAGATATCGACCTCCTCACGGAACTCGGGACAGATATAAGACTCTCATCATTGTGCGGTCTGGGACAGTCAGCGCCGAATCCTGTTCTGTCGACCATCAATTTCTTCAGGGAAGAGTACGAGGCGCATATAAAAGACGGCATTTGTCCGGCCAGGGCTTGCAAGTCCTTGCGCCGGTATGCGGTAGACGCCGAGCTTTGCAGGATGTGCGGCAAGTG
The DNA here is from genome assembly GCA_026982355.1 of Thermodesulfovibrio sp. Lineage (GTDB taxonomy): Bacteria > Nitrospirota > Thermodesulfovibrionia > UBA6902 > UBA6902 > JAADFS01. Next base: position 10,018 of record JALSHG010000103.1, on the reverse strand, counting down.
CTTCCGTGTATGCCCTTCGGGAGCCGTTGTATGGGAGAAGAAGCAGAAGGCCGTTATTGACAAGGAAAAGTGTATAAAGTGCGGGGCGTGTTATGATGCCTGCCCGTTTGGTTCAATTCTATGATGAGGGTTTTTTAAGGAGGGGTTTATTATGCCGACTTTGAAACGATTAAGGGAAATAACATTGTTCAGGGACCTTTCGGATGCCGAGCTGAAAAAAGTTGCCGCTATTGTCAAGAATGTTACTTTCCCCAAGGGCGCCGTGGTCTGGGAAGAGGGCAGCCGCCAGCAGGGTCTTCATATCATTAATTCGGGCAAATTCAGGGTCACCAGGAAGACCAAGGACGGCAGCAAACAGGTCCTGGCAATCCTTAAGAAGGACAACTTTTTCGGCGAGCTTTCCCTCCTTGACGGACGTTCGCATTCGGCTTCGGTGGAGGCCGTGGAAAGATCGACGGTGTTTGTGATCAAGAAGGCGGATATGGACAAATTTCTGCAGGAACATCCGCATATCGCCTATAAAATCGTGTGTGACCTTGCCATCGAAATCTGCGAGATACTGCGCAGCATGAATGATAAATTCATTAATATGGTTGAATACTTATGGGAGTAATTTTCTATTAAATTCCTGCAAGGGAGGTAGATTTGTCTGAGGGGAAGTTGAAAATAACTATAAACGGTATTGAGGCCGCTTGTGAAAAGGATGAGACAATACTTCAGGTCGCAAAAAGGCTGGGGGTGCGCATTCCCACTCTCTGCCACGATGACCGTCTGGAACCCTACGGCGGATGCCGTCTGTGTCTCGTGCATATCAAGGGCGTGGCAAGGCCGTTGTCTGCCTGTACAACGCCGGTGGCGGATAATATGGCTGTCACCACAGAGAACGACACCATAAGGAAAATAAGAAAAACCATTGTTGAACTCCTGCTCTCCAATCATCCCAATGACTGCATGAGATGCGAGAAGAGCGGGGACTGCACACTGCAGGACCTGTCCTATGAATACGGTGTTGACGGAAGCCGCCTGGAAGGGGAGAGATGGGATCTGCCTGTCAGGGAAGCCAATCCATTCATAAGATACGAACCCAACAAGTGCATCCTGTGCGGCAGGTGCGTAAGGATATGCAATGAAGTCGTTATGGCGGGAACAATCGACCTTACGGGCAGGGGCTTTTATGCAAGGCCTGATACGGCCTTCGGCAGGCCCCGCACCCTTGCGAATTGTGAATTCTGCGGCCAGTGTGTATCAACCTGCCCCACCGGCGCGCTCACGGACAAAAAGTCCATGGGCAGGGGCAGGGCCTGTGAAATGAAAAAGGTGAGGACCACGTGCGGTTACTGCGGCACGGGTTGCAACCTTGATCTGAATGTCAGGGACGGCAGGGTGGTGAAGGTCACATCCGCGTACGACGCCCCGGTCAATCACGGCAACCTGTGCATCAAGGGGCGTTACGGTTATGACTTCATACACAGTTTCGAGAGAATAAAGAGCCCGCTTATCAGGAAGGGAGTGAAATTCGTCACGGCCTCATGGGATGAGGCGCTTGAGGTGATGGCGTCAAGGTTCAAGGCCCTGCTGAAGAAATACGGCCCTGATGCGGTCGGGGCGTTCTCATCTGCAAGGTGCACCAACGAAGAGAATTTCCTCCTTGCGAAATGGGTCAGGACATCCCTCGGAAGCAACAACGTGGACAATTGCGCGCGTGTCTGACACGCTCCCACTGTGGCCGGTCTGGCCACCAGCCTGGGGGCGGGAGCCGCCACCAATTCACTGGCGCAGATGCCGGAGATCGACACCCTGTTCCTGTTCGGTTCAAACCCCACGGAGGCGCATCCCATTGTCTCCATTTATCTCAAGAAGGCGCTCCGCAACGGCGCCAGACTTATCGTGGGGGACCCGAGGCTTACATGGATGGCGAAGCGCGCTGATGTATGGCTCAATCTCCGCCCCGGCAGCAACATAGCCCTCATGAACGGCCTTATACACGTAATACTGAAAAACGGATGGGAGAACAGGGAGTTTATTGAACGCAGGACCGAGGGCTTTGAAGAGCTCAGGGAAAAGGTCCGCGGGTATGACCTGAAAAAGGTTGAAAGGCTCACCGGTGTATCAGGGGACAGGATAACAGAGGCCGCCCGCCTGTATTCGCATGCGGACAAGGCGATGATCGTCTACGGCCTTGGCGTGACCGAGCACAGGACGGGCACTGAGAACGCGATGGCGATTGCAAATCTCGCGCTTGTATGCGGCCACATAGGCAGGCCGTCCACCGGAATCATGGCGCTCAGGGGCCAGAACAATGTCCAGGGCGCCTCGGACCTCGGCCCGGCCCCGCATATACTTCCGGGATATCAGCCGATTGCAAACCCGGATGTGCGCGCCAAGTTTGAAAAGGCATGGGGCGTGCCTGTCTCCCCTGAAGCAGGGCTCAAGTCCGTGGAGATGCTGGACAAGGCTTGCGAGGGGAAATTCAAGGGTCTCTTCATTCTCGGTGAAGACCCCGCCCAGACCGACCCGAATGTGCACGAAGTGAGAAGGGCCCTGCAATCACTCGAATTTCTCGTGGTGCAGGATCTGTTTCATACAGAGACGACGAAATATGCGCATGTGATACTGCCCGGCGCAAGCTTTGCCGAAAAGGACGGTACGTTCACAAACGGCGAGCGCAGGATACAGCGTGTAAGAAAGGCCATAGAGCCGCTGTCCGGAATGGCGGAATGGCAGGTCATATCGAAACTGTCCAACCTCATGGGATATCCCATGACGTACAGGCATCCATCCGAGATCATGGACGAAATAGCGGCCCTGACCCCCATCTACGGCGGCATAAGCTACGAGCGCCTTGAGAGGGAAAGCCTGCAATGGCCGTGTCCGACAAAAGACCATCCGGGCACGAAAACGCTGTACTCCGATTTGTTCTCCAGGCCCGGGGGGCTGGCCAGGTTCGTGGCCCTTGACCACAAGGGGCCCGGTGAGGTGCCCGACAGGGAATATCCGTTTGTGCTGATAACAGGCAGGATACGCGAGCACTACAACAACGGGTCCATGACCGGCAAGGTCCCCGGCATAGTCGAGCTTGTGCCCGAAGAGCTTCTGGAGATGAACCCCCTTGATGCAAAGAGGCTGAAGATCAGAGACGGCGACACGGTCAGGGTATCCTCAAGGAGGGGCGAGATCACCGTGAAGGCGAAGATAACCGAACGTTCGCAGAAGGGCAACGTGTTTCTGACCTTTCACTTCAGGAATGCGCTCTCAAACCTCCTGACGTCCGAATACAGGGACCCCATTACGGGCACGCCGGAGTACAAGTCCTGCGCGGTAAAGATAGAGAAGTGAACGGCTGAAGACTGCGGGTTCACGGTTCAAACGGTTGTCCCTAATCCCTCACCCCATGGGCGAGTGCCGCCACATGGATGGCCCGTGCGCCTGCCTTTTTCAGGACCCGCGAGCACTCCCTTACGGTCGCCCCCGTTGTGACCACATCATCAATGAGCAGGATCCTGCCGCCCCTGATGCGGTCGGCCCTCCTGATGTCAAAGGCCCCCTTGATGTTTTTGATTCTCTCCCGTGAGCGCAGGCCCACCTGAGGGGGCGTGTCCCTGATTTTGACGAGACAGCCGGTTTCCAACGTGGCGCCGATATGCCGGGCTATGCTTGCGGCAAGAAGTGCCGACTGGTTGAATTCCCTCTGCCTCAGCCGTTTCTCGTGAAGGGGTACGGGGACAACCGCGTCAACATCAGGGAATTCCATGCGGAGCATCATCCCCGACAGGGGCCCGGACAGGCGCCTTATGCCCCTGTACTTAAGCAGGTTGATTGCGTCCCTCAATGCCCCTTCATAGAGCCCGAAGTTCACTGCGCGTTCAAAGGAAGGCTCATCCCTGAGGCAATCCCCGCACGTGGCCGCTGCATCCGAAACAAGCGGCGCGCCGCACCTCCTGCATGCCGGGCTCCTGTACGGGCGTATCGTCCGCCAGCATTCAGCGCATATGGGCGCAATGCTGTGCTCTGACGAGGGCTTCCGGCACACGGGGCAGGCCTGGGGAAACAGGAGGTTCAGTAATCCGTTGAGCATGGCATGCAGTTAACGTATTATCAGACTCCGGCCGGTCATCTCCTGCGGTTTGTCGATCCCCATGAGCTCCAGCAAGGTGGGGGCCACGTCGGCGAGTATGCCGCCGTCCCTGAGTTCCGGGCCTTTTTTCAGCAGGATAAAAGGCACGGGATTCGTGGTATGGGCGGTATGGGGACGGCCGTTGTCCGTCATCTGCTCGCAGTTGCCGTGGTCGGCGGTTATTATGACCGTACCGCCGAGGGAACCGACCCTGCCGGTTATTTTTTCAAGGCACCTGTCAATGGTCTCGCACGCCTTTACGGCCGCCTCCATGACTCCTGTGTGGCCCACCATGTCCGGGTTGGCGAAGTTGAGAAGGACAAAGTCATATGCAGAGCCGTCAAGCCTCTTCAGCAGCTCTTCCGTGACCGCATACGCGCTCATCTCGGGCTTCAGGTCATACGTGGCCACATCCTTGGGAGAGGGGATGAGGCACCTGTCCTCCCCGGGAAAGGATGTTTCCTCCCCGCCGTTGAAGAAATAGGTGACGTGCGCGTACTTCTCGGTCTCCGCGATCCGTAACTGCCTGAGGCCCCGCCTGCTTATGATTTCACCGAATATATTGGTTAATTTAAGCGGTGGAAAGGCCGCCGGGAATGGAAAGTCCTCCTCATAGAGGGTCATGGTGACATATGAGCTTAATTCAGGCGGCCGGCCCCTGTCAAAAAAGCTGAAATCCCTGACGGCCAGGGCCATTGTCAGCTCCCTTGCCCTGTCGGCCCTGAAATTGAAGAATATCACGGAATCCCCGTCCCGTATTGTTCCCACGGGCCTATCTCCCTCACAAATAACAGAGGGTGTTATGAATTCGTCGGTTTCATTTATCTCATAGCTCTTTTCAACAGCCTCCGCTGCCGAGCGCACCTTTCTCCCCTCTCCCGATACAAGCGCCCTGTACGCCCGCTCTATCCTGTCCCAGCGCCGGTCCCTGTCCATGGCCCAGTACCTGCCCGATACAGTGGCGATTTCGACCTGCGGTTTATCCTTGATGAATGCCTCCAGCGCCCTTATGTAGTCTATGCCGGAGGCAGGGGGCGTGTCCCTGCCGTCCATGAAAGCATGGATGAATATCCTTCCAACACCTGAGCTCACGGCCAGGTCGATCAATGCATACAGGTGGCTGATATGGCTGTGGACGCCGCCGTCCGACACGAGGCCGAGGAGATGCAGGGCGCCGCTGTTTTCAACCGCGGCCTTCATTGCGCCGGCGAGTGCCGGGTTTTGAGGGAGTTCGCCGTTTGTTACGGCCTTGTTTATCCTTGCATAGTCCTGGTAGACGATCCTGCCGGCCCCCAGGTTCAGGTGCCCCACTTCGGAATTGCCCATCTGACCCTCGGGCAGTCCCACGGACCCGCCCGAGCAGCCGAGGGCGGTATGCGGGTATTCTTTCAGGAGGCCTTTATAAAAGGGGATGTCCGCCTTTTCAGTGGCGTCCCGGGCGGGGTTGTCGCCTATGCCCCATCCGTCGAGAACTATAAGCACGAGGGGGGCCATTATTTCACCAGCATCTCGAGCAGCGCCTTCTGGGTGTGCAGCCTGTTTTCCGCCTGATCGATAACAACGCTCCGGGGGGAATCAAGCACTTCGTCGGTTATCTCTTCCCCCCTGTGGGCAGGCAGGCAGTGCATGACGATTACGTCGGGTTTCGCAAGGGAGACGAGCCTGCGGTTTATCTGATACCCCCTGAATATCTTTTTTCTCCTCTCCACCTCGCGCTCCTGGCCCATGCTGATCCATACATCGGTGTAAAGCACATCCGCATCCCTTACAGCCTCTTCCGGGTCCGTGACAATCCTGACCCGTCCTCCCCCTGAGACGACTCCTGTAAATATCCTGTTGTCAGGCTCATATCCCTTGGGGCACGCAAGGACAAGTTCCACTCCTGTCATCAGCGCCGCCTCCAGCAGGGAATTTGCGACGTTATTGCCGTCACCCACATAAACGAGGCGCACCCCCCCGAGCCTGCCTTTTTTCTCCTTTATGGTCAGCATGTCGGCAAGGGCCTGGCAGGGGTGGTGCAGGTCCGTAAGGCCGTTGATCACGGGGATCGTCGCATTGGCGGCAAGTTTCTCAATGGTGGTGTGGGCATATGTCCTCAGGACAATGCCGTGCAGGTATCTTGAAAGAACCCTTGCCGTGTCTTCGATGGTTTCACCCCTTCCGAGCTGCAGCTCCTGGGTATTGATATAGATCGCCTGCGCACCGAGCTGGTATATGCCTGTCTGAAAGGATATCCTCGTCCTTGTTGATGTCTTGTCAAAAAGCAGGCCTATGCTCCTGCCCATAAGCGGGCAGGCAGATCGGTCCGCGCCTGCCTTAAGGGCGGCCGCCCTTTCAAGAAGCGCGGCCAGCTCTTCGGAGGTGATGTCCGATAATGTGAGAAAGTCTCTTTTCATTGCGTTACCATTGCCTTTCTAAAATATCCTCGAGCACGTCGATGAGGTGATCGATTTCTTTTTCAATAATGATAAGCGGAGGGGTGAACCGGAGCACGTTGCCGCTCGTGCAGTTGATGAGAATCCCCCTCCTGGCGCATGACTCGACGATCGGCCCCCCTGTTTTGGTCAGCTCCAGTCCGAGCATGAGTCCCATGCCCCTGACATCGATTATATCAGAAGGAAAGTCTCTTTTGAGCTTTTCGAGTTTGTCGAAAAAATATTTCCCCGTACGCCGGCAGTTGTCCAGCAGAAACCCGTCCTCAAGCAGTGTCTCGATGGTGGCCACCGCCGCGGAGCAGGCAAGCGGATTGCCCCCGAAAGTCGAGGCATGGGAGCCGGGCCTGAATGATGCGGCCACATGCTCTTTTGCCAGTACGGCGCCTATGGCGACTCCGCCGCCGAGGCCCTTTGCAAGGGTGATTATGTCGGGTTCGACATTGAAGTGCTCGTAGGCGAAAAACTTCCCCGTCCTCCCCATTCCTGTCTGTATCTCATCGAGTATGAGCAGGAGCTTGTGCTCATCGCATATCTCGCGCACCCCGCTCAGGTAGGATTCCGACGGCATCCTGACGCCCCCCTCCCCCTGTATGGGCTCGAGCATGACGGCGCAGGTATTGTCCGTAACGGCCTTTTTCAGTGCATCTATGTTATTGAACGGCACATATCTGAATCCGGGCACCAGGGGTTCAAAACCCTTGCGCAGCCGGTCCTGCCCCGTGGCGCTCAGGGCCGCGAGAGTCCTTCCGTGGAAAGAGCCGTATGCGGTTATAATCTCTGTTTTGTGAGGCATGAAATGGTCCTTTGCGTATTTCCTCGCAAGCTTGATCGCCCCTTCAACGGCCTCTGCCCCTGAATTGCAGAAAAACGCCTTATCCGCGCAGGAAAGCCCCACCAGGAGCTTTGCAAGCTTGATCTGTGAATCAATGTGGTAGAGGTTGGAGACATGCAGGAGCCTCTGCGCCTGTTTCTGTATGGCGATCACGACCCTCGGATGGCAATGACCGAGGCAGTTCACCGCGATCCCGGCTACAAAATCGAGGTACTCCTTTCCGGTGGAGTCCCAGACCTTTGTCCCGCGCCCCTTCCTCAGCATGATGGGGAAGCGGTTGTACGTGTTCATCAGGTATTTCTTTGACTGTTCAATGATTTTTTTATCCATGGTGTAAAAATATAACATAAATCACCGCAACTCAGCCACAAATGATTGTTCCGGGGCACGGAAACGTCAAAGTCGAAGCGCGTATAGATTCAAGCCGGGAGAGACAGCATAGAGAGACAAGAGCAATAAATCACAATATGCCAAAAAGACGATTTAAAAATCAAAAACAATCAAAACCCAAGAAGGTTCTTCAGGTTGCGCATTCACTCCAACCGGTTGATACTAATTAAGGCCCTCTCATGATACTGCAAAAAGCAGTATCATGATATATCAAAAAATCTTTTTAATAAGGAGGAGGCCGAATGAAATTCTACACAAAGGAGCACAAGTATTATTGTGGAGTCGATCTCCATGCCCGTAGTCTGTGTGTGTATTATTGACCAAAAGGGGGAGATCGTCAAGCACAAAAACATTGATGCAACAAGGGAGGCATTTCTGAAGATTATCAAAGATTGTCGTGAGGATGTAGTTGTAGCAGTGGAATGCATGTTTGCCTGGTACCGGCTGGCTGATCTCTGCTGATGCCGGATATCCCGGACCATCAGGGCTGACCGGCTATTTGAACCTCTATAAGTGTTTGGTGCAGACATGTTCTAAAGAATTGCATGATTCCGAAAAAACCGGAATCATGCTTATAGAATATGTGCTGAAGCCGCTGATTGCGAAACTGAGTCAGAGCTTGTTTTTTGTTCGTATCGCTTCAATTGACGGATTTTCTCCGAAAATCCGTGATAGGTGTGTCTTTGCCCTTGACAACAGGAGGCCTTATAAGTGTTAGCTGCTGTTTTATTCTTTTGTTTCTATTGCCTTGATAACCTGTTTGACAATTTTGGGATGTAAGACTTTGCCGGAATGAAATGGAATTACCATTCGTCTTGTCCCCTTGATATAAATCCTGTGGCTCCCCCTGCTCCTGATAAATTCATATCCATTTTTCAGAAGCGTTGATTCTGCTTCCTGAGGTGTTAGTCTTGGAAGCTTAGGCAACCTGAACCTCTAAAGTAGTAGTTAATATTTCCTTACTTATTGCCTCTTTAATTTCTTCTTCTGACAATGTCTCTAAGTATAATTCGATAGCCTCTTTTATGTTTGCCATCACTTCTTCTAATGAATCTCCCTGAGTTTGGCATCCTTCGAGTTCAGGGCAATAAGCATAATATCCGTGTTCATCTTTTTCTATTACAACGCTTACTTTTTGTGACATATTATTGCCTCCATCATTTTTCAATATGATAACAAATAATAAGGGATTTAGTTATAAAAATATATCTTTATTCTCTATCTGTGCAAAATGCGCAACAATCTATTGTTTTCTTTCCGGTTTCTCTTGCAAATTCTATCGCTTCATTAAAATCTGAAAACAGTTGGCTCCAGTAACCATTATGGGTTTCATCTCTTCTTCGTGACCTATAGTTCGAACATAAATCACTGTGTACTATTGCTTTGTTATTTGGATGGTTTACGTATACCGAATAAGGCATTGATCTTTCTCCTTATTTTTGCAGACCGGGCAGGTCGGGAGCCTCACGGCTCCGTCGCCCCCTAAGAACTGTGCAAGCAAGTTTCCCGGCACACGGCTCAGGCCCCTGTAAGGCCCTGTTTCACCAGAACCCGGCAATTCAAATCAATTAATATTATACATTTACCCTTGGCCTGAAAACATATAATCAGGCCGGCTTGATAAAAATATCAATCAATCTTTAAATTACCTTTGCAATACACGCTTGAAGCCTCAATACATTATAGTAAGAAGCAGCACCGGTAAGCTTTCAGCTCCCGTCATTTGCTTTCTCCTTCAAAAAGGTTCTTCAAGCTTTCTCGCAATCAGGCACCATCCGGAAGTCTGCTCCCTTTCGGGCCGGATTATGTTCCTGCCTGTGCGTATCCGCTGCATTACACAACGGCTTTTGCTTTCTCCGGATTCTTTTACCCGCATATCCAACAGCGTGCCTTGCGGTTTCGCCTGCTCAGGTTTCGCACTGAGCGGATATACGGGCTTGCCACGTTCCGCCTGTCAGTCTGTTTGGCTTGTTCTTCCTGACGGCGCTGCAGATGTTTGCTTATGCTAATCATATTATCCAATCATAGCTCTCACCCGACTTCAGACTATCAGGAGGGCGTCCGTCTCACGATTTCCACCCCGGCTGTCTGCAGCCTTCGGTACATTGTCGAAAGGGCTTCACACCCCATCATCAGCGCAATGGTAGCATGCCTTTCCCTGATACCGGTGGTGAAACACCGGGTTTAGTCTTCAAGAATTTCTTGAAGCTAAACAATAACTAAAGCGACCTCGTGTCGCCAATAACG
>JALSHG010000102.1 GCA_026982355.1 Thermodesulfovibrio sp. | reverse complement strand
AGGGCTTGTGCCTACTCACCCATCTTCCCATCATGGTATTACCCATGACAGTGATTTTTGTTCGGGTTTTCGTTCCCTTCACGGCTGCGGGGCAGCGGGGGATTCTCACCCCTCTTCCCTGACGTCCAGCCGACAATGTTTTTTTTATTCTTTTTTTCTTTCTAACATCTCCTCAATCTTTCTTATTCTTTCATTATATTCGCGACACCTTTCCTCGTGTCTCTCCTGTATCGATCTGGATCTCGTCCCTCCGATATGGACGGATGACTTATTGAAGGTAAAATCATAAAGCTCTTCCTCGTCTCTCAGACACTCTTTCATAAATTCCATCTCTCTTCTGAGTTCTTCAACCGTCATGTCTTCAAGACTGTCTTGTTTTTTCATTTCAAATTCCCCCTGCAGTTCACCTTACAGTTGCATAAAACTACCGCCTGCGGGCAGGAGAGTCCGGCGGAAAAGCTTTATCCGCGATACCTTGGAGAGTATTCCGCACGGCATATCGACATCCTTTGGAATTTCACTCTCCGTTACCTCCTGCAATAAAGACATATTTCCGGTATCCCATCGCTTTATAAAGGTTTCCCGGCGGATTCCTGTGCCCGCTTGTGCAACATTAAGGTTGATACAAAAAAACACATCTGAAAACCTGTTGCGATCCGCTGTTATCATAACTTCAATAAAGCCTCATCAGCTCCATCGATCTCCTGAGACGTTCAAGAAAACAGTGCCGTATTTCATCATAGAAGCCCAGGCTCTTGGGCAAAGACACTCCCTCATATTCTGCCGGGACCCAGTCCACTTCAATGCCCGCATCTTCAAGGGCCGTCCTGTAGCTGTTGTCTTCACCGATCAGGTCTTCTTCCACATGAAGTCCGGCCGCATACATAAAGGGGATTATCCGCACCTTCTGCCGGTCCCGCCTTTTCCTGTGAACTTTCCTGAAGGCGCTTTGCCTGCCGGGAACGCCCTCTATGGTGGAAAAGAACACGTTGTCATATCTGTAAGACAGGAGAGTGTCAAGCCCCAGGCAGAGTATATTTACAGGTTCAGCGGCGAGGGGGGTGCCATGCGCCGCAACTATGTTGAATCCCTCTTGCGGAGAGAGGAAGTCCGCTGAAACAATATCCAGCACCTCATCAACAAAACGCCACCTGTGCAGGAGGGTCTCTCCCACTATTGCCCTCAGCCCGGGGAACCCTTCGCATACTTGCGACAGTATCTTATATTCCGTGCCCGGAAACACGTGCAGGGGTTGCACCACGATCCTCCTGTAGCCCTCCGCATCCAGGGAGGCAAGCGTCTCCGTCACTCCCGGGTGGCCCGTCTTTTCCCTGATTATCTCGGATGTATAAGCCCAGCGGACATCAAGCCCCTTGAACTCCTCTTTCACCAGTCTGTCGAACATCCTGTAAACAACACTCCCCCTCGTGCCCGTTCCAAAGGCGGCAATAATGATTGCCGGGTTATCCTTAAGTCTCCTCTTCCTGAGTTTTTTCTCTTTCATGGGTTCCTTCCATCTATCCGCAGAGATAGGCATCACAATAGACACCGCTGCGGCAGAGCAGTTTCACCGTCTTGGATGTCTCCCCAACCATCCCGTCCGCAGGGTTCAGTATTGCGGCATCAAGCCCTGCACCTGCCATTACACCGAGGGCGGTGTTGTTGATGACTCGCCTGTTCTTTTTGCTGAGTCCCTGTGAGATATTGCTCAGACCCACCAGGGTTTTCACACCGGGAATCATCTCCTTGAAGGCGTGAATGCTTCCGACCGCGTCAGGCAATGCATCCGGACTTGCCGCAAGCGGGGACAGGACGGGGTCCATATATATGTCGGAAACATCAATGCCGCGCCGCATCGCCTGCCCGGCAATGTCCGCTGCTATCACGCACCTGCTGTCTGTTCCTTCCGGATACCCCCTGCCGGGGATGGTCATGCCGATAATACATGCATTGAACCCGCGTGCAAGATCAAGGAGATGCTCCATTCTTTCGGCGTCCCCGGTGACCCCGTTTATTATCGCCCTGCCTTTATGTACCGAAAGTCCCGCCTCAATGATCCCGCCTGTCCCGTTGAGACAGAGCGGCACATCAACATACCGTTGTATGGACACGACCAGTTCCTTCATGATAGTCTCTCCATCCCTGAGATCGGGACCAAGGTTTATATCCAGCGCATCCGCCCCTGATTCCGCCTGTAAAACGGCAAGGCTGATGATTGGAGACAGGTCTGCCGAGACTATGCTTTCATAAACGGTTTTGTTCAGCACATTGATATTTTCACCTATGACAAACATGATGATATTGTTCCTCCCTTGTGATATTCCTGATCCCGTAGTTGCTGAATCCGCAGAGAATTTCGTAAAGAAAGGCTGATCTCCGACGAGATATAGTTGTTCAGTCCCTGCAGGGAGAATGCCATGTTGCTGTTCTCGTTGACCTTCCAGTCGATCCGTCTCAGATACTGGTCGACAAGGTCGATATCCGCCTTTGTGGTGATTTCCCTGATCCTGGCGTGCTGATCGCGGTAGATGATGTAAGCCTTGGCGGTCCTGCGGTAGACGGAGGACAGGAGCACCTCCTCCACTATATCCTGTATTTCCTCAACGGCAGGAGTCCTGTCGCCGATAACATGCTGTGCAAGGTTCAGGACTTTCAGGGTGAGCCTGCCGGCGGTGTCGTAATCAAATTCCCCTGTGGCAGCGCCGGCCCTGGCAATCGCGCTTGTAATCTTTTCTGCATCGAAATCTGCCGTCTCTCCGTCTCTCTTGCGTATAGTTTCAAACATGATCTTCCACCTCCATGCATGCGGGGGGAGTATGGTTTTGTCTCAATGTGCAACTGTACGGACATACCCGGCCGTTTCCGGACGGACGGGGACCGCACGGCTATGGTATAAGGTTGAATCTGAAAAACCGAAGGAATGAAACCATTGACAGGCTGCACACCTCCCTCGAGATTTCCGAACGGACAGGTCTTCCGGCTAAGGGCAAAAACGTTACGCGTTGCGGGTTAAACCGCTTCTCTTTCCTACTCGCCCGCCTTCCCGCCATGGTGTTATCCATGGCAGTGGCTTGTTCCGGGCTTTCGTTCCCTTCACGGCTGCGGGGCAGCGGGGGATTCTCACCCCTCTTCCTCACATCCATTCGCGCCTGCATAAGGAAAGTCCTTTTCAGCAGACTTCTAATTCAAACATATTCCTTTCTTAAATGTCAATTGCTATGCCGTATAGCGGAAGTTCACCTTACAGTGGCATAAAAATACCGCCTGCGGGCAGGAGAGTCCGGCGGAGAAGCTTTATCCGCAATTCCTTCAGGACATGTCCAGCACGGCATATCAACATCTTTCCGATTTTTGAGAATCGTCTGAAATGCTTTTTCCCTTGGCTTATCAGGAGCTTCCTTTATCTCTTTTATAACGTTCTCTTTACCTTACAGTGGCATAAAAACATCGCCCGCGGGCAGGGGAGTCCGGCGGAAAAGCTTTATCTGCGATACATCCAGGAAGTATTCCGCACGGCATATCGTCATCCTTTGGAATTTCACTCTCCGTTACGTCCTGCAATAAAGACATATTTCCGATATCCCATCGCTTTATAAAGGTTTTACGGCGGACTCCCCTGCCGGCTTGTGCAACATTAAGGTTATCCTATCAATATTCCTGAAAAAATTCCAATGCGGTTTTTTTATCTTTTTCAAGAAAACATTGCCCTTGAGAAGTAAATCTTTTCGGTAACCGTTCACAGGAGCAAGCAGGAATCCGGTTTTCCCGAGTCCCTTCGGCAGCGAATGTGGTAAGGCTACGACAGTACAAGGCTTAAAGGCATAGCCCATAATCGCTCGCCAAGCCTGACGGTTTTATTTCCATTATAAGCCAGAATACCCGCTTTACATTGCGGCGTTGTTGAAAGAAACGCCTTGAGACCGGAGATATCCTTTTTCTCCCACATTGATGCCGCCTTAACTTCTATTGCAATACATTTATTGCCTGCTTCCACTATAAAATCGACTTCATGCCGTCCCTGAACATTCCAGAAGTATAGCCTTGCCTCCGGCCATGTCGAGTCGATTATTCCGGAGAGGTTTTGTGCAATGTATGTTTCAAACAGGGCTCCTCTGAGGGGTTCCTGCATTGCAGGGGCAAGGTTTTTTACTCCTGCAAGGTAGCAGGCAAGTCCTGAATCGCTCAGATAAACTTTCGGGGATTTGATAAGTCTGCTCGCCCGGTTTCCAAGGTATGGACTCAAACGGCATATGATAAAAGATGCCTCAAGCAGGGAAAGGTACCTGGATGTTGTTGCCGTGTTCATTTTTGCATCTCTTCCAAGCTGACCCGGACTCAATAACTGCCCTGTTCTCAGCGCTACCAAATGTAACAGGTGCCGGAAAGAGATAATGTTTCCGATTTGACTGAGTTCCCTTATATCCCGTTCAAGATATGTCTGCTCATAGCCTTTAAACCATAGGAAGGCGTTTTTTACATCGCCGAGACAGATGGTCGGCATACCGCCCTGAAGGATTTCTTCCGGCTTTATAGCAGGCGGATATGGACCTTCTCTGATTTCCTGTTTCTCAAAAAACTTATGCAAAAACGGCTTTTCGGAAATCCTGCCTGCAAGTTCGCGGCGTGTAAAAGGATGCAATGTTAAATATATTGCACGTCCGGCCAGACTCTCTGAAATCCCCTTGAGTATTGCAAAATTAGCTGAGCCTGACAGTAAAAATTGTCCTTTTTTTCTTTTTCCGTCAACCCGTTTCTTGATCGCTGTAAGTATCTCCGGACATTTTTGTGCCTCGTCTATTGTAACAGGACGATCGGAGTCAAGGAGCCCGTCAGGGTCTGTTTTCGCTGCTTCAAGATATTCGAAATCATCAAAGGTAATATATCGTCTGTTTCCAAGCCCGTGCTGCATCTGCAAAAAAGTGCTTTTGCCTGTCTGTCTCATGCCGGTAATTACGACTACAGGCATCTCATGCAATGCCTCTAAAACAACGTCTGAAATATCCCGCTGAATATAGTTTGTCATAATATTACATATTATAATGGCATTATGACACTATATCAAGTAATAATCATGCAGTTGTATAACCAGCTTATGCAATATGCAGACTTCTAATTCAAACATATTCCTTTCTTAAATGTCAGTTGTCCTCTCCCTGCACCGCCATACTGAAATTCCCGACACCGGCGAGCCTGATCTCGTCGATCACCTTCATGAGCAGACCAACGCTTGTATTCCTGTCCGCCTTTATCCTCAGGGTCTCCCCTTCCCTGCCGGTCATGGCCTCTCTCACAGCCTTCCCGAGCCCGGACAGGCCCACCTCCCTCTCCATGAAGAATATCCCACCCTCCCCTGTGATGACGACCGTCCTTGCCGTCACGTGTACTGCTGCCGCGGTCTTCGATTCGGGCAGCCTGATCCTCACCGCCGTCTCCCTGACCAGGCCGGAGGTGAGCATGAAGAAGAGCAGCAGCAGGAAGACCACGTCCAC
>JALSHG010000101.1 GCA_026982355.1 Thermodesulfovibrio sp. | reverse complement strand
CAGATGTCATATACGCCGGAACACATCGTGACGGACTTCTCATTTCCCGGGACGGCGGGGATACCTGGAAAACGCTCGGATTCGTAAAGAAGAGAATCGTGGACATGGAGATGGACCCGTACAAGCACTCATTGCTCTACATCCTGACCTTTGATGGATTGTTCAGGGTTACTCTCCGCAATCACGTTATCGCCCGCACTGAAAAGCTTGCGGATCAACTGCCGGGGCCTTTCAAGACCTTTGCACTGAATCCTGCGGACCCGTCCGTCATGTACGTGGCCATGGGGAAAAACGGGGTCTACAGGTCGGATGACGGGGGACGGAGGTTTTACAGGTTGAAGACAGGCTTGCCGCCCGGGCTGGACTATACTTATATTGCAGTCAGCCCGGCGAATCCGGACTACCTGTATCTGTCGGTCGACAGATGGGGCGGTTTAAATCCCTTATGGAGTCATGACGGCGGCAATTCGTGGTTTATGCCGGAAACCCTGGACAAGAATAAAGACTCATTTACTGAAGGAAGATATTTTTCCGCTCCCGTAAGCCCGCATCCTGTTGAAGCTGATACTGCCCTGACGAGTTCCAATGGAGCCGCCAGAATATTAAAAACCACTGATGGCGGAGTTGCGTGGTTTTATTCGGGCAACGGCTATATGGGGGGCAGGAAAGGAGAGGGAATCACGTCGCAGGCATTTTATTCCGACCCTGAAAAAATGATTTTCTTCCTGATGGACCAGGGCCCAGCCCTGACCGTTGACGGCGGAAAGACGTTCAGGCTGCTGGATATCCCGAGAGTCAACGGACGAAAGACGACAAGGGTCGGAGCCGTCTCGCCGGCTGACGGAAACCTCATTGTTACGGCTATAGGCGGGTGGAATAATCAGAGACTGGCTGTAAGCAGGGACGGCGGCGGAACCTGGGAATTGTTTCCCGGAACGGAAGACAGGTATAAGTTCATCTCGTTTCATCCGCAAAAACCTGCTATTATTTATGCATACGGATTTACAAGCACGGACGGCGGAAGAACATGGAAGAAACTTTCCAGGAAGATATACGGGGTCTTCAGAAGTAACGGGGATACCGTTTATTCCAAATCGGACATCGGGGGAGGGAAATCCGTTATTTATCGTTCGGATGACCAAGGCGTGACATGGAGAGACCCGTATCCGCATTTGCCCGTCCCTGCCGGCAGCATATCGGAGATCGCCATAGATCCTTTTAATCCGGACCGTATATATGTTGCTTCAGCAGACGGATTGTATATATATGATGACAAAAGCGGAAAGTGGTTGAAGAAAGGCGAGGAGAGCGGATTAAGCAGAGACAGCTTCGGAATGATGTCATTCAAGTGCATTGCGGTCGACCCGGGACATCCGGGGATTGTATATGCCGGCAGGTGGGCGCCCGGCAAGGGACATTCCAACGGGATATTCCGTTCTGAAGATTTCGGGAAAAACTGGAAAAATATCACTTATAACCTGGGGCCCGACATCACGATCTGGTCTGTTTCAGTGAGTCCCCACGATGGAACGGTCTATATCGGGTCATCGCACGGGACATGGAAGTTGTCCTCTCCGTATTGAGGCGATGTTAAACCTTAAAAATGTTGCATAAGCCGGCAGGCTCTTCCGCCCGCCGGCAGTATTTTATAGCATCGTAAGGCAGACTATGAGTGAGACTCAGAAGAAACATTTTTTACCGAACAGGGCATCGTACATCAGGACGGTCCGGTTGTGGCTTACGGCTGTCCTTTTGTTCCTCCCGTTTCAGCACATTACAGTGACAAGCCTGGCAGCATTTAACGAGACCCTGTCAACCTGCTTCAACACTCTTGACGAGGCAACCGTCTTTTTTTTCTTCCCTCTCTCCCTGATGGAACTCTACAGGAACAGGGAACTTAACAACAGGTGCTACCTTGTCCTGTTTGTGCCCATTTTCATCCTGTGCGCATCAGGACTTGTCTCGGGTGTGGTTAACGGCAACCGGCTGATTGTAACGGCCCTGGGCATTATCGATTATATAAAAATTTTTCTGTTTGTTTTTATTTATGCCGCTTTTTTCAGGGAGATCGGCGAGTTCAGGAGGGTGTTTAATCTCTTGCTGATTATCGCGGTGGTACTTGGAATAGTGGGCTTTCTCCAGGAAATATGGGCGCTGACCATGAAATACATTCTTGAAAGGGATATCTATGACAAGGGGAACTATCTTCTTGGAGATATTCCGGTGATGCTGTATCGCAAAGTGATCATAGACCACTGGAGATTCGGGGTGTTCAGGGCCCCTTCGCTCGTGCGTAATCCCAATACGCTCGGATTTTACGCACTGTTTATTTTCACTATCTACTTGAGCATTAAAAAGAAAAAGAATCCGGTCGTTTTTGTTTCCCTTCTGACGGGAATCATCGTCAGTGTTTCAAGAAAAGTCTATATGGAACTGATTTTTCTGACCATTGTTCAGGCCGTTAAAAACAGAAGAAGGATAGCGGTTCCGTTTATTATCCTGACGGTAATGTTTTTTTTCATCATGAGTTTCACCGTGGATTTCAATAAATGGGAGTTTACGGTGAAAGGACAGTACGCGGAACTCATGTCGAGGAAACCTTATTCAAAAATGATTTCGTTCCGCGAATATTTCAAGGACAAGTCAATGGAAATCTGGAAGGATCATCCGTACCTGGGAGTCGGGCCGGGCATGTTCGGGGGGGTGGTTTCCATTATGTATGACTCCCCTGTCTATGACCAATACAATGTCCAGAAGATTGCAAAAGCCCTGTTGACACGCTGGCGCGATCCACACCAGTTCTGGCCCGTCCTGCTGGCCGAGATGGGCATTCTGGGTGTTGTTTCGTTTGTCGGCTTGTTTGCCTCACTGTTCTTCATCCTGTTTCTTTTGAGAAAACAGGCTGTATCCGATGAGATGAAGGGCCTGTTCACCGGCCTTACCGTATTTACGGCAATTATTCTGATCCATTCTTTCAGCAGCAGTATAAAGGAAGTTATAATATTGATGTATTTTGCCCTGCTGGGCATAGGCCTGGGATGCACCAGGAAATGTTGATTGCATGATTTGTTTCGCGGGCCGTATCCTCCGGGACTCACCTGCCCGCAGGCGGTGTTTTTACGCCGCTGTAAGGAGCCTCTTGCAAAAGTATGAAAATGCCTGTACATGTCATTTCGACCAAAGGGAGAAATCTTTTGGTATCGATGAGTTATAAGACCTCTCTCTCCGCTCGATGCGACGGACGGAGGACTTTTGCAAGAGCCTCGTAAGGTAAAAAAATATTGTTATGAAGATTCTGCATCTGAGCAATTACTACTATATCCGCGGAGGTGATTGCACTTACCTCTTCTCGCTGAAAAAACTCCTTGAAAAGGGCGGGCATCAGAACATCGTCTTTTCAATGCATCATCCCCGGAACCTTGATTCCGCATATTCCGGATATTTCGTAAGTTATATAGATTATGCCGATGAAGCCAGGAATAAGACACTCCTGTCGGGACTGAGGATTTTGTCCAGGGCGGTCTATTCGATGGAGGCGAAAAAGAAAATACAGTGTCTCGTAGAAAAGGAAAGGCCCGATATAGCCCATGTACAGAGCCTGCATCATAATCTTACACACTCAGTGCTGTACCCTCTGAAACAACAGGGTATCCCCGTGGTATGGACGCTTCATGATTATGCGCTTATTTGTCCCAACACGCATTTTTTATGCCGCGGATACATTTGCGAAAAATGTAAAAGGAGAAAATTCTACTGGAGCGTGATCAGGAAGTGCAAGAAAGATTCACTGGGCGCCAGCACGGTTGCGATGATTGAGACGGTGGTGCACAGGATTATGAAAATCCGCGACCTTGTTGATGTCTTTATCACACCGAGCGAATTTCTGAGGAAGAAGCTCATGGAATACGGATTCGACAGGGAGAGGATAGTGTGTGTTAATAATTTTATCGATCTCGACCCCGGCGGGGAAAAAACAGAGTCGGGCGATTATTATCTTTATGTCGGACGGTTGACCAGGGAGAAGGGGGTCGGGACCCTTATTGACGCTGCGGTCAAGGCAGGCGCCGGGCGGCTCAGGATAGTCGGCGACGGCGAGCTGAAGGATGAGCTGATGTCATATGCCAGGGGGAAAAAAGGAGGCGCTGATATAGAATTTTGCGGGCCTGTGAGTCGTGACGATGTCATGGCCCTCATAAAAAAGTGCAGGTTTGTGGTCCTGCCCTCAGAGTGGTATGAAAATTTTCCGTATGCGGTCTTAGAGTCGTTTGCCTGTGGAAAAACGGTTATAGGGGCAAGGATAGGAGGAATTCCCGAACTGGTCAGGGATAATGAGACAGGGTTGACTTTTGAGCCGGGAAATTCAGATGATCTGAGTTCAAAGATCAGATATTTAAATGACAATCCGGATAAACGTTTGAGAATGGGTGAAAACGCCCGGTCTTTTGTTGAGCAGAAACTGAATGCGGAGACACATTATCTGAAAATAATGGGAATATACAACGCCGTGATTAAACACAATAAATTACGCATTTCAGAGACCGGCAAAACTTGACCTTAATGCGGCATAAACGTGCAGGGGAGTCTGCCGGGAAACCTCCGGACTCTCCTGCTCCGCCGCCGGTATTTTTATGCTGCTGCAAGGTTTATATTGAATTCTTCATATAAAGAATATTATAATTTCATAAAACATATTTATTCCGCAAACCGGTGCAGTTGTAATCAGAGGATTCACGCGTGGAAAATACCGAAGAGGAGACAGCTTAATGGATGTATGTGTGATTCTCACATACAGGTGTAATTCGAAATGCTCCATGTGCTATGCGTGGCAGAATCCCACCCGGACGGAAGATGAAATTTCCCTCGATACCCTCAAGAAAATCCCCTCGGGCATCGACTATTTAAACCTCACCGGCGGTGAGCCCACATTGAGAAAGGACCTCATGGAGATTGTTGATATTCTGTATCCCAAGGCAATGACGTTTGAAATCAGCAGCAACGGTTTGCTTGCCGAGAGGCTGGAACCGGTAATCAGGAAATATCCATGCACAAAAATCAGGTTCAGTCTTGAAGGTTCCGAGCCGACCAACAGCAGGATCCGCGGGGAAAAGGACGGATACAGAAAGAAGATCGAGGGATTGCTGCGCCTCAAAGCGCTTGGAGGGGAGGATGTCGGTTTCGGTGCGGTTATACAGGATGACAATGCAGGAGAGCTTGTCGAGCTTTTCCGCCTCTCCCGGAAATACGGACTGGAGTTTGCAACCTCGACGCTTCATAACGGCTTCCAGTTTCACAAAAACGACAATGTCCCGTATGACCGTTTGAAGGTGGCCGGGCATATCGGGGACCTGGTTACGGAAATGCTGAAGGGATTTAACGTCAAGAACTGGTTTCGCGCATATCTGAATCTGGGTCTTATGGCAAAGGTGCTGGGACAGGAGAGAATATTGAAATGCACGGCTGCCACGGATTTCGTATTTGTTGATCCGTGGAGTGATGTTTATGCGTGTAATGTGAGACCAGATCTGAAACTCGGCAATCTGGAGGTCCAGGAGTGGGATGAAATAATGAACGGTCCGCTTGCAAGGGAAGTCAGGGGCAAGGTTGATCAATGCACTCATAACTGCTGGATGGTCGGCTCGGCCAAGGCCGCCATGAGACATCCAAGGTTTGTGAAAATCCCCAGAGCCGCACCGTTGATGTGGGTTGTTTATAATAAACTGAAAGTGACATTCGGTGGAACGATTAATTTCAAACGCTACCTTGATTATTCAAAAGTGCCCGAGGATAAGGAGGTTTCACATAGAAAATTCTTCCTGGACGAAAACGTCGGGAGAAGACTCCGGAGAAAAGATGAGCCTCATTACCAGGGATTCGGAGAATTTTTCAACAGGTAGCCCCGGCTCCGCTTTTACGGCAGCTTCCATGGAAGACACCCAGTCCGTAATGTTGCTGTCGACGGCTTCGCAAATTTAAGGCATTCAGGCCCTGACACCGGCAGGCGGCCCGGGCAGGTCGGGGAAAATCCGCAACATACACCTTATGCTTGATGTTGCGCAAATCCGGCCGGGAAGCCTGCCCGGGAACAAAGTTCCGAGTTCAAAGTTCAGGGTGAAACGGTTATAAAAGCGACGGGATATTGAAAATATGTCTTTGCAGGGGTAAATATTGATGATGAAGGTGGCTGTCATGGGTATAAAAGGACTGCCCGCCAGGGGCGGGGCGGAGAGGGTGGTGGAGGCAATCGTAAGGAGAATGGCATCAAGAGGCGTTGTTCCCACCGTATACTGTGATGCGCGCTATACGCCGCCCGGTTTTTCCATTGAGGGTGTGAGGATGGTGAGAATTCACACCATTCCCGGAAAACATCTGAGAGCATTTACTCTTGCATTTTTTTCAGCACTGCATGCCGTGCTGTCGGGCGGTTACGACCTTGTACATCTGCATAATATAGAGACCGCCTTTGTCCTCCCTGTCCTGAGATTGAGATTCAGGGTCCTGGGCACGGCTCACGGGTTTGCATACTGGAGGTCAAAGTGGGGCGGGACAGCAAAAAGAATCATGATGTCCATGGATTACTTTTTCATGAAATTCTCCAATATGGCGTCGAGCGTTTCCGCAAAGGATGCAAGGTCGCTGCAGGGACGTTTCGGAAGGGAAGTCCTGTATATTCCCAATGGCGTGGGCACGGAATTCAATCCTGACCTTGCGGGCGCCGAAGATATCCTGAATAAGCACGGTATCCGCAGGCGCGGGTACTTCATTTTCGCGGCGGGCAGGATCGAGCCCACAAAGGGGGCGCACCTGGCTGTGGAGGCTGTGACACGGCTGGACAGGGGCATCCCGCTTCTTGTTGTGGGAGATGCGGGGCAGGTACGTGAATATGAGGAAAAATTACATAATATCGCCGGTCCCATGGTATACTTTCATCCATTGATAGAAGAGCCTTCCGTGCTCTTCGGCCTGATGAAGTACTCCGTGTGCCTGATATTCCCGTCGCTGGTGGAGGCGATGTCCATGGTTCTGCTGGAGGCGGCGTCTCTCGGGATACCCGTCATAAGCAGTGATATTGAGGAAAACAGGGATATTTTGGGGGAGGAGGGAATTTATTTCCGGTCCGGTGATGTCGGCTCCCTCATGGAAAAGCTCGGATGGATACTGGACCATCAGGCTGATGCCGATGAAAAGGCCGCCGGTCTGCAGAGACTCGTTCACAGCAGGTATTCATGGGACAGGATAGCCGACAGGTACCTGGATGTATACAGGCAGTTGGCCGCCTGATACTGCATGGAGGGGCGGAGGAGTCTGCCGCAGGTATTTTATGCAACTGTAAGGTTAACCTTAATGTGGCACAAGCCGGCAGTGGAGTCCGCCGGAAAACCTTTATAAAGCGAAGGGATATCGGAAATATTCTTTATTGCGGGACGTGACGGAGAGTGAAATTCCAAAGGATGTCGATAAGCCGTGCGGAATACTCTCCAAGGTGTCGCGGATAAAGCTTTTCCGCCGGACTCCCCTGCCCGCGGGCGGTGGTTTTATGCAACTGTAAAGTTAACTGTTTTTAAAAAGGGGGGGAACAGTGCGTGTGCCGTTTGTTGATCTGAAGACGCAATACCGTGCTATCAGGGATGAAATAAATACCCAGATTCAGGAGGTGCTGGAGAGCTGCGCCTTTATTTTAGGGCCCAAGGTGGAGAAATTTGAAGAAGGGTTTTCCGGATTGCATGATGCGGATTTCTGCCTTGCAACGAGTTCCGGAACCGCTTCGCTGCATCTCGCCTTGATGGCCCTGGAGGTCGGCGCAGGTGATGAAGTGCTGGTTCCGGTAAACACCTTTTTTGCCACGGCAGAGGCGGTCTCCCTGACGGGCGCAAGGCCTGTTTTCGTGGATTGCGAGCCCCGTTGTTACAATATTGATACTTCCCTGATCGAGGCGTCAATCACTCCAAGGACAAAGGGCATAATCGCCGTACATCTGTACGGCCAGCCGGCCGACCTTGATCCGATAATGGAAATCGCCGAAAGACACAATCTGTGGGTCATCGAAGACGCCGCACAGGCGCATTGCGCCGAATACGGGAACAGGCGCGTGGGCTCCATCGGCATTATAGGATGTTTCAGTTTCTATCCCGGCAAAAACCTGGGCGCTTACGGCGAGGCGGGCGCTGTAATTACAAACAGCGAAAAATTGTACGATATTATGCGCAAGATGAGAGACCACGGCAGCAGCGAAAAATATCATCATGAATTAATCGGTCACAACTACCGTATGGAGGGGATCCAGGGAGCGGTGCTGTCCGTCAAGTTGCGTTATATAGAACAATGGACGGAGCAGCGGCGGAAAAACGCCTCCCTGTATTCCGACCTCTTATCCGGTATCGACGGGATTGTTATTCCTGAAGAAATGGATTCAGCAAGACACGTCTATCATCTCTACGTTGTACAGGCATCAAGGCGCGGGGAACTGCGGGATTTTCTGAACAGCAACGGTATTTCCACCGGATTGCATTATCCGGTGCCCCTTCATCTGCAGGGTGCATACAGGCATCTTGGTTATGAAAAGGGAAGTTTCAGGACAGCGGAAGCGCAGATGGACAGGATACTGTCACTTCCCATGTACCCGGAACTGAGCCCGTCCATGATTCAGTATGTGGCGGAAAAAATAAGGGAATTTTATACCGGAGATCATGAAGTTTAAAAAATACAAACTTATACTGCTGGTTGCGGATACAGCGGTCATCAGCATTGCCGTTATCGTTTCATACTGGATAAAGCAGCGCCAGATTATAGCGGACGGGCTCCTGTATATGAAGCTGAGCCCGTCCATATTAATGCCGTTTTCCATACTGATACTCTCACTGATAATCCTTTTCAAGAACTCGAATCTTTACAAGATGCACGTGCTGTTTGATTCATACTACCAGTTCGTGGTCTTTGTGAAATCCATACTTATCAGTTACGGTATACTGATAACAACACTCTTCTTTTTCAAACATCCCCTGCTGGAGCTGAGGGGAGTGCTGATTCCGAGTTTTGCGATCCTTTTTGTGTTGTTTCCGGTTTACCGCATATTGGCGCTCAAGTATGCCATGCGTTACGCGCTTAAGAACAAGAACAAGATCATCGGGGAAAGGGTTATCCTCGTGGGCGCGGGGAGCAAAGGCCGGGAGATTGCAAGGGAATTGCTGAACAATAAATATACATACTTTACGCCGATCGGCTTTCTTGATGACGAAAGAGAGCCCGGGAGCGTGTTCGAGGGACTTAAGGTGATTGATAAGACGAACAATATCGGGAAATATGCCGGTGATTTCGATGCAATACTGATCGCCCTGACAAATGCCACTTACAATAAACTGCAGCGCATTATCAACAGATACCAGAAACTCAACAAACCGATTCATATTATTTCCGACCTGTACCGGATAATTCCGGAGAAACTCGCAGTGGAAAAATTCGACGGGTTCAGCACCTTTCAGGTGCCGCCCACCGATGAGTTGAAAGAGCATACATATATCATTATAAAACGCATCATGGATGTGACAACGGCCCTTGTGCTCATCATAGGGCTGCTGCCGCTCTGGATATTCATAGCCGTTTTAATAAAGATGGAGTCCGAGGGCCCGTTCCTGTACACGACGGAAGTGGTGGGCTACAGGGAAAAGAGATTCAGGTGGTACAAGTTCAGGTCCATGTACCACGGCTGTGATGACACGCTTCACAGGGAGCTGGTAAAGAAGATCGCACAGGGGATCAGGGACGGCACAAAACTTCAGAACGACCCGCGCGTCACGAGAACCGGAAGGTGGCTGAGAAAATACAGCATTGATGAATTTCCGCAACTGATCAATGTCCTTAAGGGACAGATGTCCCTTGTCGGGCCAAGGCCCGTGCTGCCGTATGAATATGAGCTTCTGGACGAGTGGCAGAAAGAAAGGTTTTCCGTTCTGCCCGGCATGACCGGATTGTGGCAGGTGCGCGGGCGCAACAAGGTTAACATTGCCGACCAGCACGTGCTGGATTTGTACTATGTACGCAACAGGTCCCTCTCGCTTGACCTTGTGATACTTTTTAATACCGTATCCGTTGTTATTTCAGGAAAAACCGGGGTATAATAAAAATTCCGATAATATTCAACCTTAATGTTGCATAGGCCTGCAGGAGAGTCCGGCGGGCGGTATTTTTATACCACTGCAAGGTAATGAATGATAAAAACCGGCATCATAGGAGCAGGATACTGGGGTCCGAATCTGATCCGCAATTTTGCAGCCGTCCCGGAAGTCAGCATTAAA
>JALSHG010000100.1 GCA_026982355.1 Thermodesulfovibrio sp. | reverse complement strand
ATCAGGATCATCATGCCGTCGATCAGTTCCTCGGCGGGGAATATTCCCTCATCCATGCTTTTCCGGATACGGTACATGACCCCGATTCCCTCGGATTTGACCATGTGCGCGCCGATGACGGCTGTGACTATTACTATATGGCGGATTCAGAAAGCCGGGAAACCGTGTTTCAAGGCCCTGGTTCGGGAGTGGATAGCCTAAACCGCTTCGGCGAGGTGCATGGAGACGACTTTTGAGACACCGGCCTCTTCCATGGTTATGCCGTATAAATAGTCCCCTGCCTCCATGGTCCGCCTGTTGTGGGTTATGGCTATGAACTGAATGTCCCTGGCGAGCTTCTTCAGTAAATCTATGAACCTGTCCGTGTTCGACTCATCAAGCGGCGCATCGACTTCGTCAAGCAGACAGAGGGGCGTCGGCTTTATCATGAAGCCTGCAAAAAGCAGGGAGATGGCCGTCAGGGCCTTCTCACCACCTGAAAGCAGGTTCATGTTCTGAAGCCTCTTGCCGGGAGGCTGCGCGATTATTTCAATGCCCGCATCAAGGATGCTTCCTTCTGTCAGCCTGAGCTCCGCCCTGCCGCCTCCGAAAAGCACGGTGAAGACCTCCCTGAACTTTTCGTTCAGGGCCTCAAAGGCCTCCTCCAGCCTCTTCCTGGACGTCCTGTTGATCTTCCGTATGGTCTCCTCCAGGTCTTCGATTGATGCAAGCAGGTCATCGCGCTGCGCCACCATGAATTCATACCTCTGCTTCAGCTCTTCATACTCGTCAAGCGCCCCGAGGCTTACAGGACCTATTGCCCGGAGCTTTTCTTTCAGCCGCGGCAGTGTCTCTTCTTCCTCGGGCGAGACCGTATCGGCTGCATCCACTGTCCCGATGTCAACAGAGTATGTCTTCATGATGTCCTCTTTGAGGTAGTCGAGTTTCATGGACTGCTCCATCTTTTTCATCTCTATGCGGCTGATCTCGCCGCGCAGGTTTTCAAGTTCCGAGGAAAGCTCTTTTGCCTGTGCCTCAAGGACCTCCAGTTCGGCCGTGGATGCCCCGAGCGCCTCGTTTATCTCCGAGGCGCGTGCCTGCAGCTCGCCGACCCGGACTATCTTTGTCTTGAGCGCGGCCTCTTTTTCCCGTATCTCCTGTTCCCTGGCGTCAATGGCCCTGGTGATGCCGTCCCGCTCTTTCAGGATGTCCTCTTTTTTCCTGTCTATCTCAAGAAGGGCTGCATTAAGCCTCCTGCCGTCTCTTTTTATGGATGACATCTTCTCACCCGCGGATGCAAGCCTGAGCTTGACTTCCGTAAGCTCGGAGCGCATTGTCTCGAGCGTTTCCCTCCCGTCCGCAATCGTATTCCGCACGGCCCTGATGCTTTCTTCAATCTCCTGTTTCTCTCTCTCGAGCGTCCTGCAGAGATTCTCCTTCTCTATCAGGGCGTTTTTCAGCCTGTCCTTCTCCCTGTGGTCGTCGCTTATCTCTGTTGAGATGTATTCCTGTTTCCTCCGGAGCCTGAGGTTTTCTTCCTCAAGGTTGGCCGCCTTGACTTTCAGCTCGTAGCCGTACTTTTCACGGCTCGATATGACTCCGTCTATGGAAATGATTTCATTCTCAGCCGAAACTATCTCATCCCTCAGGCCGGCTACAAGCCTTTCGGCTTCCGCGATCCTTTCCCTTGTGCCCTCAATGTCTCTTTCAAGCTCTTTTATCAGGCGCTTTATTTTCAGCACCCCCTTGTCGCTGCCGCCGAATACCATGCCGGAGGGCTCGAGCACATCTCCGTCAAGTGTTGCAAAACAGGGAAATGAGAGGTCTTCCGAGGCATCTGCATTCTCAAGGAACGAAACGGCCCTCTCAAGGCTGTCCACGAGTACCACATCGTGCAGGAGCGAGGCCGCCACCTTGTCGAAGCCCTTTCTTACGGAAACAAATCCCGCGGCCCTTCCTATGACCCCTTCTTTCCCGTCAAAATTGCGGAGGCGCCTGCCGGGGATACGGCTTCCCGCGGGATTGAGCGTTATAAACCCGCTTCTCTTTGCATCGCCCGCCTTTAAATGCCGCAGGGCCCTGGCTATTTCATCATTGTCCCCGACAACGGCGGCGCCCAGCCTGTCCCCAAGCACGGCCTCTATGGCGGTTTCATATTCAGGCGGGGTCTCAAGTATGTCGGCCACCTGGCAGAGTATCTTTATATTTTCATCAGGTGAACTCATCCGGCTGCTCTCCATCTCCCTGAGCGATTCAAGCTTTGAGACCATGGCGGCCAGTTGCTCCCTTTCCCTGTAAAGGGCTTCTTCATTTCCGGAAAGCTCGGCCTTCCTGTCTCTCAGGGCGCCGGTGAGCTCTTCCCTGGCTTTCCTTGCCTCAAGCAGCTCAGTCTCGGTTCTGACACGCTCGTCCTCCGCCTGCCGGAGCTTTGTCTTTACGGCGGCAAGGTTTGTGTTGAGGGAGTCGATGTCGCGCGAGTTTTTCTCCGCCTTGCGGCTGATATTTTCAATGCTCAGGTTCAGGTGATTTATCTCGTTTCTTGCATTGCTTATCTCCTCTGCCTTGTTGAAGAGATCTCTTCTCCTGTCTTCAAGCTCGGACTCCAGTTCCGTAATCCCGCTTTCGGACTCGGAAAACAGCGCCTTTTTCTCCCGGAGAATCTCCTCAAGGCCCGAGAGTTCGCGGGCGGTCTCCGTTTCGTCAGCGGCGAGATCCCTCAGCGCGGCAATTGTCTCTTCCTTCTCTGCATCCAGCGCGCCTTCCCGGCTCCGGAGACCGGAATACCTATCCCTGAGATTGGTGCAGTCGCTCCTGAGCAGGGCGATCCTGCCCTGGTCCTCCGTGGTCTCTTTCTCAAGCGCATACAGCCTGCTCCTGATCTCTGAAAGGGACCTCTCCTGCTCCACACACGTGCGCTTTTTCTCTTCTATCAGCGCATCCGCTGAATGGACGTTGGCGGAAAGCTCGGCCTCCCTCGCCCTGAGGCCCTCCTCTGATGAGACAAGCCCGGATATGTCGGCCTGCAGGGCCTTCATGTCCCTCTTTGCCTTTCTGATCTCTATATCCCTGATGCGCTCGTGAATCTCCCTGTATCTCTCGGCTTTTTTGGCGTGCCTGTTTATTATGTTTATCTGTCTCCTGACCTCGGCGATGATGTCCTGCAGCCTCTGGAGATTAGCCTTGGATGCCTCGAGTTTGTTGGTGGCTTCGTGCTTCCTGACCTTGTATTTCATCACGCCGGCTATTTCCTCGATAAGGAACCTGCGGTCCTGGGGCCTTGAATTTACAATATCACCTATGCTCCCCTGCTCCAGGATCGAATATGCCTTCAGCTCAAGTCCCGTGTCGAGAAACATGTTCCTTATATCCTTGAGCCTGCACGGCACCTTGTTCATCAGGTATTCACTCTCACCCGAACGGAAAAGGCGGCGTGTTACGGAAATGGCGGCAGTGTCTTTCTTGTCTTCCTGTTTATCTTCTGAACCGTTATTATCAGAACCGTTGGAGGGATTCATGATAATATCGGAGAGTACAAGGGTCACCTCGGCCATGCCTTTGGTCTTTTTCGTTGCAGAGCCTGCAAAGATCACATCCTCCATGCTCCCGCCGCGGAGGCTCTTGGCGCTCTGCTCGCCGAGAACCCATTTGAAGGCATCGACGATGTTGCTTTTCCCACAGCCGTTGGGACCTACTATGGCTGTTATGCCCGGATGAAATTTGAAGACGGTTTTTTCGGCGAATGATTTGAAACCGTTTAATTCGATTCTTTCAATACGCATTTTAAAAATTGTAGAGTTATGATTTCAGACTCCAGGCTGCTATTTCCTTCTCTGGTGTTTTGTTCTCTTGAGAAGCTTTCTGTGCTTGTGCTTGCTCATCTTCTTCTTGCGCCATTTTATGACATTCCCCATCCACTCACCTCCTTGTCCTGAATTCGGTCGCTTACACTTTCCCCTTCCCGTACTCCACGGCCTGATACATGAAGGCCTCCAGCTGAATGTCGGAGCATGTGGCCTCCACGCCGTCGTATGCAACGCTCAGGCAGGGTATTCCCGTGTCCTGCTTGACTCCCTTTAACAGTGCTCCCACGATCGTGCCGGGCATGCAGCCGAAAGGCATCGCACTAATTATACCAGATGCCCCCTTTTTTACAAAGTCTATGGCCTTGCCTATGCTCAGCACCGTCTCTCCCTCAAAGGAATCATGCACATAGGGAGATGCGTTCCTTAACAGCTCCCTGGTGGAAGGCTCCTCGAGGGTCTTCAGGAACCCCCTGAAGGGCCGGGAGAATTCGTGCTCCACCTTCTTCTGTATGTATCTCGATATCACGGTATTCGCGAGGTCCTTCATATTACCGCCGGAAAACGCCCTGTTGCGCAGTCTTATGAGCGACTTGCGGATACCCATCAGGTTGACGTAGTAAATCCATTCCTCCAGCGGCGCAAGCCATACCTCGCCCCCGAGGGCCTCGATCTTTCTGATAATGTTCTCATTCGAAAAGGCGTTCTGCCTGACGAATATCTCCCCGATAATGCCTATGAGGGGTCTCTTGTGAACGCTCTTTTTCACTGCGGCGAAGGCCCTCCGGATTTCCGCGAGGAGATCAGGCGCGGAGCCGTTGCGGCGCCTGACGGAATCATGTATCTTCCCGAGGTATTCATCGTAGAGCGCGTCGCTCTCTCCCCTGTGAATCTCGTAAGGCCGGGTCTCATGCAGGCATTTCAACAGGAGGTCTATTGCAATAATCCCCTTCCATGTCTGTTTCGTAAAGTCCTTGCCTATGATGCCGAGGTCTGAATACAGTGACTCGTCCTGGTTGGGGGAATAGATGGGAACCCGCGGGAATCCTATCTCGTCAAGCACGAGCCTGTGCAGGATATTGTATTGTCCGAAACGGCACGGCCCTGCCCCTGAAGGCATGAAGAACACCGCCCTCTCGGGGTCGAAGTCACGGGACATGGTCTTTTTGACCATGTCGCCCGTTGTTATGGTGCAGGGATAGCATTCCTTGCCGGAGACGTACCGCCTGCCGATCTTCACGGTCTCGCTGTCCGGAGGATCCATTACCTCCGCGCCCAGGCCGCATGTCTCAAATGCCGCCGCCAGCGCAAAGGAATGGTCCGACATCCGCGGGATGTAGATAATCTTGTTATTGGCGCCCTTCTTGATGGAAACGGGTTTTATCTTTGCCGGCTTGTTTACGGGTATGTCCTTTCTGCTGCTGATGCTGTCAAGAAATGCCTCGCATCTCGTTATCACTCCCGCATCAGCGCTGTGTTCGTCTATCTCGATCTGAAGGAACGGCTTGTTCGCCATCGCCTCGGCAAAGAACCTCTGTATGAAGGAGTCGGGCCCGCATGAAAAATTCCCTATGTAGAGCGCAAACAGGCCGGGGACATCCCTGATTATCTCGGCTGCCTTCAGGATGTTCTGTCCCGACCTCCAGTACATGTTGGTCCACTGCTCCGAGATGTCGACGAGATTCAGCGGCAGGAAATCCATTGGGATGGAGAAGACGCCGAGTGCGGCGAGTTTCTTCGGGATCTCGAGGTTGATCCCCGGATCAAAGGCATTGTATGCGCGACCGACTATAACGATGGCCCTCTCGGGCAGGTTCTCGAGAACCTCCCCTCCCCGCTTTTTGAGCGCCGCGGCAAATTCTTCCTGGGCCGCCTCCGCCTTTTCCATTGCATCCCTTACGGCGGCCTTTGATATGTTGAAGCGTTTCAGGCTCCTGTGTATCTCGTTTACAAGATACGACGTGCCGCGCTCAAGGTTGATCACGGGTTTAAGGACGGTTATGTCATTTTTAAAGGCCGTCTCCGCAATATACGGCATGGTCTGCGCATAGGGACAGGCATAGCTCCGGAGCGTCCTGCTGTCCGGATTGAAGTTGATGAAGCTCGGCAGGAAAACCGCGTCCACGTCTTTGTCGATCAGGTCCCTGATATGCCCGTGCGCCACCTTGTGGGGAAAACAGCTTTCAGACAGGACATTCTCAACGCCCTTGTTTATAATCTGCCTGTTCGTGCTGCTTGAAAGCTCAACATGGAAACCCAGCTCCCACAGGAGTGTGCTCCAGAACGGCAGGAAGTCATGGAAAAAGAACACCCTCGGCACGCCGATACGGATAGTGCGCCTGCCGTTTCCCTTGCTGAATTTCTCCTCGTACCGCCTGTGAACCCGGGTAAGAAGCTCTTCCCTCTCTGCAAACAGGTCGGGCACGGCGCGGGTGTCTCCGTAACCCGGCTTCCTGCGCTTGACGTCGTATTTCTCGCACCTGCTTCCGTAGTAGAGCGCCTCTTCCTCGCCCTCGAGCTTCACCCTGTTTATCTCGCACATATTGTCGCAGCCCCTGCATTCAAAGGACTTGATTTCATAGTTTCTCCTTGAAAGGTCAAATCCCTTGAACCTGGTGGTCCGCCGCCCGTTGTCCGCTAAGGTTGAGCCGTTGTCCTTGTTTCCCGGCACGTTGTAACCCGCAATCCGCAAACCGCCACTGTCCTTCATATGTTTCTTTGCTATAATCGCCATGCCGATGGCGCCCGTGACATCATGATGCGGCGGGATGATGATGTGCCTGTCGAGGTACTGCTCAAACGCGGCTGCAACGGTCTTGTTGAAGGCCACGCCGCCCTGGAAAAATATCTTTCCTCCGATCGCCCTCTCGCCGACAACCCTGTTTATGTAATTCTGGACAATGGAGTACGAGAGCCCTGCCACGAGGTCTTCCTTGGGCGCGCCCCTCTGCTGCCTGGATAAAAGCGAATTCTCCATGAACACCGTGCATCTCTCGCCGAGGGAGCACGGGTTGCGGGATTTGAACGCAGTGGCGCTGAATTCCTTCTTTACCGACAGGTCGAGCTTTTCAGCCTGTTCCTCAAGGAAAGAGCCCGTGCCTGCGGCGCAGGCCTTGTTCATTTCAAAATCAACGATAATGCCGTCTTTTATTGATATGTACTTGGAATCCTGCCCCCCGATCTCAAAGATCGTGTCAACCTCCGGGTCTATCTCAACAGCGGCCTGGGCCTGGGCCGTGATTTCATTTTTCACAATGTCGGCTCCGACAAAGTCCGCAATCATGTACCGTCCTGACCCCGTTGTGCCGACGCCGCAGATATTCACCCTCTCTCCTATCTCCCGTCCTATTTCATCAAGCCCTTTTTTAACGGCCTCGATCGGCCTTCCGGCTGTCATGAGATACCTCTTGGCAAGGAGCCTTCCCTCTTCATCAATGACGGCAAGATTCGTGCTGATCGAGCCTACGTCTATCCCGAGATAGGCATTGACCTTTTTACGCCCGTCGGTTTTATGAATGTAGTATGAGACCTTGTGCCTTTTCTCGAATTCCTCGATATTCTCGCACAGCGGCTTGTGCCCCCCGCCGTCATCCCTGAGAGACGACATGAATTCCGCGAGGCGCTGAACATCAAAAGACGATTCGATTCCCTGTTCCATATCCTTGAGGGCGGCGCCTATTGCGGGCATCAGTGCAAAGTGTTCGGGAATTACGAGTTCATCGACAGCCAGCACTTCCCCGAATGCCCTCTTCACCCCGCTGTTTGCAGCCACCCCGCCCTGGAAACTGATGGGTTCGGGCAGGTCCATGTTTTTGCATATTGTGCCCTTGAAATTCCTTGCAACGGCAAAGCAGAGGCCCGCAACAATATCTTCCACGGGGGTCGCTATCTGTTGCAGGTGAATCATGTCGGATTTTGCGAACACGCTGCACCGGCCTGCTATGCGGGGCGGTTTTTCGGACCTGAGCGCAAGCTCGCCGAATTCCTCGATGCTGAGCTTGAGCCTCTCGGCCTGCTGGTCGAGAAACGAGCCGGTGCCCGCCGCGCACACGGAGTTCATGGAGAATTCCTTCACCATGCCGCTTTCAAGCAATATGAGTTTCGAATCCTCGCCTCCCATCTCTATGACCGTCCTGACGTGCGGATAGAGCTTCCTGGTCGAGAAGCTGAGGGCCACGACTTCATTCACAGGTGTTATGCCGAATGCCTGCGCAATGAGCCTGCCGGCGGATCCTGTAACGCTGAGAGAAGCTCCGGCCGGGATACGGCTCAGCAGATCATAAGCGACTGGAAGCGGATTACCCTTGTGGCGGACATACTCCGTCACGAGGATGTTTCCCCCGGAATCCAGCACAGCGAGCTTTACGCTCACCGAACCCGCATCAATTCCGATAAATTTTTTCATAACCTGACTTCCTCCTCGTGCTATCACCTTTCCCTCTGTCCCCCGGAGGGATGGAGAATAACATCCCTGCCTATTCTTCCTTTATTGATTCCGCCTTTTCAGCGATTATTTTCTGGGCAAGGTGTGAAGGAACCTCTTCGTAGTGGGATGCCTCCATGGTGTAAATGCCCCGTCCGCTGGTCAGTGAATTAAGCTGATTTGCATAGGTGAGCATTTCAGCCATGGGCACAAGCGCCGTGATCTTCTGGTTGCCCCCTGCCTGGGGCTCAACCCCCTGAACCTTTCCGCGTTTGGAGTTAAGGTCTCCTATGACATTTCCAAGAAACTCGTCCGGTGTGATGACCTCAACCTTGACAATAGGTTCCAGAAGAACGACCTTTGCATTCGCCGCTGCGTTCTTCAACGCCATGGAGCCGGCGATCTTGAACGCCATTTCCGAAGAGTCCACGGAGTGGTACGACCCGTCATACAGGGTGGCCCTTATGTCGACAACCGGATAGCCGGCTATCAGTCCCCTCTGCATCGTCTCCAGTATGCCTTTTTCAACAGCGGGGATGTACTGCCTGGGGATAACGCCCCCCACGATTTTATCGACAAACTCAAAACCGCTCCCTCTCGGCAGGGGTTCTATCTTTATCCAGCAGTCGCCGTACTGTCCCCGTCCGCCGGACTGTTTCTTGTATTTGCCCTGGGCGCTGGAGGACGCCTTTATGGTCTCCCTGTAGGGGATCTTCGGGGTCTTCATCAGGACATCGACCCCGAACTTTCTCTTGAGTCTCTCAAGTGTGACCTCAAGGTGCACCTGCCCCATTCCCGCCAGTATCATCTCCTTTGTCTCCGTATCCCTGTGGAACTTGAGGGTCGGGTCCTCCTCGAGCATCTTGTGCAGGCTGGTGCTGACCTTTTCCTCGTCACCCCTGGACCTGGGCTCGATCGCATACGATATCATCGGGTCCGAGAACCTGACGGGCTCAAAGACCACGGGGTTTGCGGCATCGGAAATGGTGTCCCCTGTCTGGGTCTCCTTCAGTTTGGCCACGGCCGCGATCTCTCCGGTTCCCGCCTCCTTCACCGGAACATGCTTTTTGCCGAGGAGGTAAAAGATGTTTCCTATCTTTTCCTTTTTGTCACGCGTGGCATTGTAAACATTTGAATCAGCCTTCAGGACGCCTGAGAATACCCTGAAAAGCGTGAGCTTTCCGGCAAAGGGGTCTGCTATGGTCTTGAAGACGCGGGCTGATAAAGGCTCGGCCGGGTCCGCCTTCCTGACGGTCTCTTCGCCCGTCTTGGGATTCCTGCCCCTGATCGGCGTGATATTGGCCTTTTCCGCCGGCGAGGGAAGACACAGCAGTATTGTATCAAGGAGCTGATGAACGCCTATATTTTTAACGGCCGAGCCGCATACAACGGGGATGAACCTCCTCGTTATGGAGCCTTCCCTTATGCCTTTGTTTATTTCCTCATCCGTAAGCTCGGCACCTTCGAGGTATTTCTCGAGCAGTTCATCGTCAAGCTCCGCTATCTTCTCAACCAGTTTCTTCCGGTATTCGCCCGCCTCGGCCTTCAGGGCATCAGGGATGTCACCCTCGGAAGGCGAGCCGTTCTGAAAGGTCACGGCCTTCATCCTGATCAGGTCCACAACCCCCCCGAAGCTGCTTTCCGAGCCTATGGGTATGTTCAGCGGGATGGGGGAGGAGCCGTAAGACTGTTCAATCTCATCCAGCGCCATACTGAAACTGGCGTTTTCCCTGTCGAGCTTATTGATGAATACGACCCTTGGAATTTCGTACCTGCAGGCAAACTGCCATATCTTTTCGGTCTCCGCCTTTACACCCGACAGCGCGCTCACGATAACAACCGCGCCGTCGACGGCGCTGAGGCAGCATTTTGTATCTTCAATGAAATTTATATACCCCGGGGTGTCTATTATATTCAGCCTGTAACCCTTCCACTCGCAGAAGGCGGGCGCGGAAGATATGGTTATCTTGCGGGTTATCTCCTCTGCTTCAAAATCAGTCACCGTGCTTCCGTCTTCAATCCTGCCCATCCTGTCGGTGGCGCCCGAGTCATAGAGCATTGCCTCAACCAGCGAGGTCTTGCCTGCGCCGCCGTGGGCAATCACCGCTATATCCCTGATCTTTTCAACATCAAAACCCATAAAACAACCTCCTTCCGAATATTCTGATGCATTTTAATTTACCCTAACCTTACAGCGGCATGAAAACACCGCCAGCGGGCGGGAGAGTCCGGAGGTTTTGCGGCTGGACTCTCCTGCCGGCTTATGCCACAGATTATAAAATGAACCCCGGACGCCTGAACCCTTCATCCGAGTATCTCCCTGATAACAGGCCTGTGCCCCGGCCTGGTCTCCACTCTTTTGCTCCATATCCTGACTCCCAGCATGGAAAGTATCAATGCTGTAAATCCTGCTATGGCTGCAACAGCATCCGGATTCATGCGGCTGAAATACGCCTCGCCGATATTTTTTCCCATGATCGCGGCTGCGACAAACAGGGCAAGGGGAAGCCCGTACACCAGCATCGAGCTTTTAAGATACGTCTGCGTGCCCATCTCAACCCTCACCCGCTGGCCCTCCCGTGCATGAAGGGGATTCAGCGCCTCGATCTCCATGTTTTCCCCTGCGGCCTCGCACGCATTCTTTACCGCACAACCCTCGCATCCGCCCTTTTTCTCCACCGCCACCTTCGCCGAATTGCCCTCTGTTTTTGTAACAATCCCCGTTTCTTCTATTATCATACTCAAGGTTTTCCGGGAGGCTCTCCAGCC
The DNA here is from genome assembly GCA_026982355.1 of Thermodesulfovibrio sp. Taxonomy (GTDB): domain Bacteria; phylum Nitrospirota; class Thermodesulfovibrionia; order UBA6902; family UBA6902; genus JAADFS01. Next base: position 34,885 of record JALSHG010000100.1, on the reverse strand, counting down.
CGCGTTAAAGGATAAGTACGCGCCGACTACCCCCTTAACAGCTTGTATTCAATACTGTCCACAAGGGCCTGCCAGGATGCCTCGATTATATTCTCGGATACGCCGACCGTCCCCCACCTGTGCGTCTCGTCTCCGGATTCTATGAGGACCCTCACCTTTGCCGAGGTCCCCACCCCTGCTGTCAGGACCCTTACCTTGTAATCCAGGAGTTTGACCTCTTTCAACTGTGGATAGAATTTTTCCAGGGCCTTTCTCAGGGCATTGTCGATTGCATTGACAGGCCCGTTGCCCGTGGCGGCGGTATGCTCCAGTTTTCCGCCCACGGTCAGCATTATGGTGGCCTCGCTGTAAGGGGTCTCCCCTTCGCTCCTCTTTTCGTCAATAACCCTGAACCCTATGAGATCAAAAAACTTCCTGTGAAGCCCGAAGGTCTTTTTTATCAGGAGTTCAAAGGACGCCTCGGCGCCTTCAAACTGGAACCCCTGGTTCTCCAGTTCCTTCAGCTCTCTGATCACCTGGGCCACTTTCGGTGAGTCGGGATCAACCTTCAATCTGAAATCCTTTATCTTCCTGAGTATATTGCCCCTGCCGCTCAGGTCTGATACGAGGACCCGCTGATAGTTTCCCACGAGTTCGGGCCTTACATGCTCGTAGGTCTCGGGATGCCGCTGGATCGCGCTGACATGTATACCTCCCTTGTGGGCAAAGGCGCTGTCGCCGACATAAGGCTGCCTCTTGAAATGCCTGAGATTGGCTATTTCCGTCACAAACCGTGATACATCCTTTAATTTCTTTAATTTATTGTCGGTTACGCATTTAATCTTAAGCTTTAACTTTAAATTAGGAATGACTGAGACGAGATTGGCGTTGCCGCATCTTTCACCGAGGCCGTTTATGGTTCCCTGCACATGGACCGCGCCTGATTCCACGGCCACGATGGAGTTGGCGACCGCACATTCCGAATCGTTGTGCGCATGGATTCCCACGGGGGTACCGAATGTCCTGACCATTTCCCCCACTATCCTTCCCACGTCACCGGGCAGGGTGCCGCCGTTTGTATCGCACAGGACAAGGCGGTCCGCGCCTGCCGAGACCGCCGCCTGAAGGGTCTTCATGGCATATCCGGGGTTCGCCCTGTAGCCGTCGAAAAAATGCTCGGCGTCAAAGAACACCTCGTGTATCCTTTCCTTAAGATAAACAATTGTGTTGTAGATAATATCGAGATTTTTCTGGAGGGAAATCCTCAGGGCCTCCCTCACGTGGAAATCCCATGTCTTGCCGAATATCGTGACCACAGGGGTTTCCGCAGACAGAAGCGCCTTTATGTTGGGGTCATCCCCGACCTTCAGCGAGGCCCTGTGCGTGGAGCCGAAGGCAGCCAGCCTCGATTTCCTGCATTTGAATTTCTTCGCCCTCTCAAAGAACTCGGCATCCCTGGGGCTGGCGCCGGGCCATCCGCCCTCAATATAATCAATCCCGAATTCATCAAGCTTGTGCAGGATCCTGAGCTTGTCCTCCACAGAGAACGATATATCCTCCGACTGGGCCCCGTCCCTGAGAGTTGTATCATATATCTCGACTTTTCGCATGAATTAACCGCGCCTTTCCGCTGCATAAAAACACCGCCTGCGGGCAGGAGAGTCCGCGGGGGAAACTCCGCCCGCTTATGCAACATTAAGGATTAGATACAGCGTCAGTTACCGGTGTAAGTGGAATTTTTCAACCGACACCCGTCTGTTAAACACATTAAATGAAACACCTACTGTTTTGCAAGCTGAAAAACGTCATGAAGCCTTCTGACGGCTTCTTCAGCGTGTTTGACATCTATTACACAGGATATCTTTATTTCGGACGTGCTGATCATCATTATGTTGATACCTGCATTCGACAGGGTTTGAAACATTGTCGCAGCCACCCCGAAATGCGACTGCATGCCCACGCCGACTATCGAGACCTTCGCCACATCAGTATTCATGTTGACGCCCTTTGTGCCGAGTTCCTCAGATACCTTCCGTGTGATCTCGAACGCCTTTCCGGCCTCTTCCTTTGATACTGTAAAGGAAATGTCCGTCGCCCGGTCGTCACTGCTTATGTTCTGAACTATCATGTCCACGTTGATATTGGCCCCTGCTATTGCATTGAAAATATTGGCCGCAATTCCGGGTCTGTCGGGCACGCGCATGATGGTGATTCTTGCCTGGTTCTTGTCATGGGTGACCCCTGTTATAACGGTTTTCTCCATGTCTTCATCCTCCCTTGTAACGAGAGTGCCCGGGGAGGTGTTGAAACTCGACCGGACAACTAAAGGAACATTGTATTTTTTTGCAAACTCGACAGAGCGGCCGTGAAGCACCTTTGCCCCGAGACTCGCCATCTCCAGCATCTCGTCGTAAGATATCCTGTCCATCTTCCTCGCATCTGGAACTATCCTCGGGTCAGCCGTGAACACCCCTTCCACGTCAGTGTATATCTCGCACAGATCCGCATTAAGGGCGGCTGCTATGGCCACCGCCGTAGTGTCCGAACCTCCCCTGCCCAGCGTGGTGACATCGGAAAACTCATCGATCCCCTGAAATCCCGCCACAACCGGCACCTTGCCGTCATCCAGCGCGGCCCTGAGCCTTCCGGCCTCAATATGCTCGATCATCGCCTTTGTATGCGCACTGTCCGTGATTATCCCGACCTGCCTGCCTGTAAAGCTCATTGATTCGAGACCCAAATCCTGAATCGCCATGGCCATGAGCGCGCTCGTTATCCTCTCGCCGGATGAAAGCAGCAGGTCCATCTCCCTCTCATCCGGGGTGTCCGTTATTTCATGGGCGAATCCGACGAACTTGTCCGTCTCGCCGGCCATTGCAGAGACAACGACTATCACCATGTCGCCTTCCCTTGCCCTTGCCGCAACCCTTTCAGCCACAGCCTTTATGCGGCCTGTATCCGCAACGGATGTCCCGCCGTATTTCTGTACTATCAGTCCCACTTTTTCACCGTCCGTTTCAATGTTTACCTTGCGGTTGCATAAAACCACCGCCTGCGGGCAGGGGAGTGTGCGGCAGGTTTTCCGGCAGACTCCTCTGCACGTTTATACAACTCTTCCCTCCGCTTAAAATCGGAGGAGCAAGATCAGAGTGGGGGAGGAGTATTCAAATAATCTACCGCCCCTTGATAAAATAATTCATCAGTTTATATCCCTCTTCAAAATACGGGATATTTTTCATCCTGCATATATTTTCCGAAAAACCCGCGGCCCCTGAGCCGTGCCGGCCGCCGGACCTGAAGATGACGAACGGCACAGGCTCATCGGTGTGGGTTTTCACCCTTATGGGCGTAAAATGATCGGGCAGCAGCAGGATGCTGCAGTCTTTCAGCCCGGCCGCGCCATCCAGCACCGTTCCCACCACCTTTGAGTCAAAATCCTCGATCGCCTGTATCTTGGCCTCTGCATCGCCGTTGTGTCCAGCCTCATCGGGCGCTTCGACATGCACATACACCAGGTCGTATGTTTTAAGCGCCCTCAGGGCGGCCTTTGCCTTGCCCGCATAGTTGGTGTCAATATATCCGGTAGCGCCCCTTACGTTCAATATCCTGAAACCCGCGCACATGCCGAGTCCCTTCGTGAGGTCGACAGCGGATATGAGAGCGCCCCGCACATTGAACTTCTCCCTGAATCCGGGCAATGACAGTTTCCTGCCCTGGCCCCAGAACCACAGGCTGTTTGCAGGGTTGAGCCCCCGCCTGATCCTCTCTTTATTCACCCGGTTTGACAGGAGTATGTCCCTCGATCTGTCCATCAATGACCGGAGCACTTCCGCACCTTCTCCACCGGGCAGGTATTTCCCCACTTTTTTCCCGGTGATGTCATGCGGCGGGGTGCAGTGCATTCCGTGTTTTCCGTTTCTCCAGATCATCAGGTGGCGGTAACTCATCCCGGGGTGAAAGACAATAATCTCTCCCGTGCCGAGTTTCCTGTTGATATCGCGGATCAGGGCCGCGGCCTCTGCTGTTGTGATATGTCCGGCGCTGTAATCCTGCATCACGGCGCTGTCCATGTCACCGGAGGCGGAAAATTTCAGCGTTACCAGGTTGCACCTGAAGGCAACGTCGCCGGGGTTCAGCGCTATACCCCTGTAAGCAGCCTCGATCGGCGCCCGTCCGCTGTAATATTTTACAGGGTCATAGCCGAGAATGGAAAGATTTGCGACATCCGAACCGGGCTCAAACCCGGGGGGAATGGTTCTGACCTTTCCTGCTTCCCCCTCCTGCGCCAGCCTGTCCATATTCGGTGTATGCGCCTTCTGGAGGCATGTCTTATATCCAAGAGACTTCAGGGGCCTGTCGGCCATCCCGTCTCCGACAAGAATGATGTATTTCATGATTTCTTTTTCCGGTCTTTCGTATGTAATGAAGAACAGGAATTATATTAACTTTTCTGCTTTATAAAAGTGAAGACTGAATTTTGCCTCCGGCATGAAATATAATAAACCTTAATGTTGCATAAGCCGGCGGGAGAGGCCGCCGTAAAAGCCCCGTAATCTCCCGCCCGCGGGCGATGTTTGATGCAACTGCAGGGTGGAATTTGAATATGGGAAGAAATGCCGTTATCCTCCTGGCCGAAGACGATGAAGGCCATGCAGGACTCATAGTAAAAAATCTCAGACGGGCAGGCGTCGGCAACCGGATACTGGTTTTCAGGAACGGCGAAGACATACTGACCTTTCTCTCGGGAGAGGGGAAAAACCTCTGCCTCGAGGATGAAGGCTCCTGCATACTGCTTCTGGACATCCGCATGCCCGGAATCGACGGCATTGAAATCCTGCAGAAGCTCAGGCGGGATGAGGCGCTGCGCAACATCCCGGTAATAATCATCACGACCACGGATGAGCCCGGCACCATACGGAAGTGTTATGAGCTCGGATGCAAAGGCTACATAATAAAGCCTGTCGACTATGACAGGTTCATTGAAACCGTCAGGGAACTGGGCGAGTTTCTCCTGAAGATGGATGCGCCGCGCTGAAGCCCCTGCCTTACAGCGGCATAAAAACACCGCCCGCCGGCTTATGCCCCATTACGGTCTGTTCAAGAAATCAATCATGCCGTCCGATACGTAATCTAAAAAGAGAGGGTGTTTAATTCCCGGAAATTGATGCATACGGAAGCTCCCCCATGTCGGGGGGAAATAACGATACAGGGGCAAGATGGAAATCTCGGGTACCGTCCTGTTTATTGATGATGAAAAACATGTCCTGGACTCTCTGGAGAGCCTCTTTGGCGGCACTGACCTGAAAATCCTTAAAGCCGCCGATCCCCGGGAGGCCATTGAGATATTCGCCAAAGAGGAAATAGCGGTTATTGTCTCGGATAACCATATGCCCGGTATGAAGGGGATCGACCTGCTCCAGAAGGTCAGGGATGTCTCGCCGGATACCCTGAGGATACTGATGACGGCCTATGCAGACCTCGTAACCGCTGTTGATGCAATAAATAAAGGAGAACTGTTCCGCTTTATCATGAAGCCCTGGGAGGATGATGCGCTGGTACAGACAGTGCATGATGCGGTCAAACACTACCACCTTGTAAGGACATTGAAAACAGGAGATGAGGCCGCTCTGCTCGGTATTGCGCGGGCGATAGAGTTAAAAGACCCCCATACACGGGGCCACTGTGAAAATGTGGCGTCATATGCCATGCTGATAGCCGGTGCGCTGAATCTCTCCGGAGAGAAAAAGAAGCGCCTGCTGTACGGCAGTTGGCTGCACGACTGCGGCAAGATAAACATCCCGGACCATATACTGGACAAAAAAAGCCCTCTCATCAAGGAAGAATACGAAATCATAAAAAACCATCCGCGCTGGGGCGCCGACCTTGCCCTTCAGGCAAGAATGCCGGCATCTGTGGTAAACATCATCCTGCACCACCATGAGAGATATGACGGCAGCGGCTATCCTTCGGGCATAAAAGGCAGGGACATCCCCCTCGAGGCAAGGATAGTGACCGTGGCCGACGTGTATGACGCCCTGACGAGCGAGCGGGCATACAGGAAACGGTACAGCAGGGAAAAGACCATGGATATCATGCTGCTGATGAGAGGAAATATCTTTGACCCTGAAATCTTTGATCTTTTTCTCGAGTGCATACGGTAAAAGAACGGTTGTCGGGGTCTTTCCGGAAACAATACCTTACAGCGGCATAACATCCAGCCGGCAGACTCCCATGCACGTTTATGCAACATTAAGGAATATTTTCCGGCAGGCTGCCTTGCCCGTTCATGCGGCATTAAGGTAAAGTATTACAGGTGATTCGCAACCTGAAATTCTGCAATCCTGTCGGAAAAAACCATGCAATTGGATAAATGGCGCAGAGACTGGTCATTGATGAGCGCTTTTTTCAGTGCCGGCGAAATTGCCGCGATTGCCGGCAGGCTCGGGAATATCGCGATACGTAATGTCGTCTTCTGTTCATTCGAGAACAGGTTTGCAAAAAGCGGTGGCCTGGCCTCCGTGATTACCAACATCCTGCCGTATTTAAAAGAGGTCAACGAGATTCCCTCCGTTATCCTGATGACTCCGTTCTATCCCCGGATCATGAGTACGGGCAGGTTGAAATCAACGGGGAAATCCTTCGCCGTGCCGTTCTTCGATAAAATCATCAAGGCGGAATTATTAGAGCATACATGGCATTACAACAAACCCCGCAACGGCAACCTGAAGGAATACTACCTGAGGGCGGAGGGTTTTTTTGAAGCAGCCAACAAACTCAACGATCCGTATATATACAGCGAGTCCGACCCCGGCGCCAATAAACATGCAATGAACGAAAACGCCGTGTTCTTCTGCAGGGCCGTCCCTTATGCCCTTAAGGCCCTTGGCATACGCGAAAATATAATACTGCATCTGCACGAGTGGCAGACCGCGCTGATTTCCCTGACATCAAAACAGGCGATGTTAAACGGCGTTCTCCATTCATGCGGCACTGTCCAGACAATGCACAATTCCTATGATTCACAAATATCATGGGATTTGCTGACGGCATGCACAGGCAGGACGTTAAGGATGCCCGTCACGCGGTTTCCGGCGCAGGGCTTGACGGCATATCAGGTCGGCCTTCAACTGGTGGATGCCCCGATCACCACCGTAAGCGAACATTTTGCAAGGGAATTCACGTCCGACATTCTCCAGAGCAGGCATTTTGCGCCGCACCTGCAAAACATATTCAGAAAAAACGGGGTCTACGGGATCAACAACGGGGCCTTCTGTGATTTATCCGCTGAATTCTCAGGGATAATCTCCGGCACGAAAAAAGATGTCACCGCTGAAATACGAAAGATCAAGCTGAAAAACAGAAAGAAACTCCTGCGGCTTCTGTGTTCATACAAACCCGCCGGGCGGTTCGGTGAGCTGACATACCGCGGCAGGAGCGTATCCGGGCTGCCGGACGACATTCCGATCCTGCTGATGAGCGGGCGTCTGGCTCCCCTGCAGAAGGGATACGATATCCTGCTGCAGGCGGTGGAGAGGTTCGCCGGAGACAGAATAAAGGTCATCCTGACCCCCATGCCCTCCAGCCGGTCCGATCTTGACTACTTTTACGAGGTCGCGTGCAAATGCAGGGGGAACCTGACCGTGTTCCCGGTAAAAATGAAGAGGGGCTACCACGAGCTTCAGGCAGGAAGCACATTCGGAATAATGCCCTCCATTTATGAACCGTTCGGAGCCGCCGTGGAATACATGGCAAACGGTACGGTAAACATCGGCAGGGCCACAGGCGGACTGATGGATCAGATTGATGACACATGCGGTTTCCTCTACAGGGAAGATGATGCTTTCTATACGATCGATAACATACGTGATTTTGCCGGGGCAGGCGATATCGTCCAGATGAGGAAAAGGAATCCGTGGGCCCGGAGCATGGCCGACAGCCTGTACAGGGTATTGAAAAAGGCCGTTTATGTATACCGTCACAAGCCGGATAAATACTATGAAATGATCCTCAACGGCCTCAGGAAAGCCGATAATTTCAACTGGGAGGCGAGTGTCAAAAAATATTACGCGGTATACGAAAAAGTTAAATCCTGATATTGTCCCGCTGCCGATATTTTCATGCCGCTGAGGGTTGAGGAACATCGGGAGCGGGCGGGGGGAAGATTGAGCATATTTGAGATTATCATGTTGATCTGTTTCGGCGCGGCCTGGCCTTTTTCGATTTATAAATCATACAAATCAAGAACAAACGCGGGCAAGAGCCTGCTGTTTTTATACGTGATCTTTACGGGATATGTGGCCGGAACCCTTCACAAGATCATTTACAGCTTCGATCCTGTTATTATTCTGTATATAACAAACGGCCTGATGGTATTTACCGACCTGCTGCTTTATTACCGGAATGAGCGTCTGGCCGGCACATGAGGGGGGGCAATGGATAAGCCGGGTGACAGACCGTTACATCACAGCACCAAGGGATTTATCAATCCAGAACCTGAAGAAAACCATCCCGGTCCGGCCTCATGGACCAGGTTCTTCATAGGGCGGCTCAGGTACGCAGCAACCCGCCAGTTCATGACCCCCCGGCCCGCGTTAAAGAATGACGGACGCCTTATTCACCACAATCCCCCGCTGGATGCAATAACATGGATCGGACATGCAAGTTTCCTCATCCGGATGGAAGGCGTCTCCTTTCTGACGGACCCGGTCTGGTCACTCAGGGCGTCCCCCTTCTCATGGGCCGGGCCCAAACGCTGCGTTGAACCCGGTCTCGAGCTTGGCAGCCTGCCCCCGATAGACTTCGTCCTTGTTTCCCACGACCATTATGACCATTTTGACGCCGGGACGATCATGTATCTGGCGGGCAAAGGTGCGACCTTTTTCACCCCGCCCGGATTCAGGAAGTACTTCGACAGAATGAACATAAAGAGATTCCTGGAACTTGACTGGGAAGAGTCCGCGGGTTTCGGTAAGATTACCGTTACGAGCACTCCGGCGAGGCATTTCTCGGGCCGCGGATTATTCGACAGGAACCGATCCCTCTGGGCAGGATGGGTGGTCTCAGGAAAAAAGAAACGGCTTTTCTTCATGGGGGATTCAGGATATTTCAGGGGATTCAAGGAGACGGGGAGGAAATACGGACCTTTTGATATGGCAATCCTGCCCATAAGCGCATATCTTCCGGCGGAAATCATGCACGACATACACATGACCCCGGAGGAGGCGATACAGGCATCTGCGGACCTGCAAAGCCGCATATGCGTGGCAAGCCACTGGGGGACCTTCAGCCTTTCCGACGAGCCGATGGATGAACCGCCGGCGCGCGCAAGGAAAGCGGCGGAGAAAAGCCTGCCCTCCCCTTCCGCACTGTGGCTGATGCGCCATGGAGAGACACGGCGGTGGTGAGGGAAGCCGGGAAATATAATGCAATTATATCCGGTTATCTGCTATACTAAAAATGTCCGTAACGCAAGCGCAAGAACGCCTTCCTTTCGGCAAGTTGAGGAGTGAAAGCAAATAACACATGAAAGTGTCCGTGGTCATTCCCGTCTATAATGAAGCAGGAACAATCGAGGAAATCGTCTCGCGCGTGCAGGCTGTTGCGCTGGAAAAAGAGGTTATCATAGTGAATGACGCATCAACCGACGGCACATCTGGACGCCTGGAAAAAATCGGGCGGAAGTATGACAACGTAAAAATCTTCCATCACGACTCCAACAGGGGAAAAGGCGCCGCATTGAGGACAGGATTTAAAAGCGCCTCAGGCGACATCATAATCATCCAGGACGCCGATCTCGAGTATGATCCGAAAGAATACCCGATCCTCCTGGAACCCATTCTTGACGGCAGGGCCGACGTGGTGTATGGTTCACGGTTCCTCGGGGGGCCGCACAGGGTGCTGCTCTTCTGGCACTATGTGGGCAACAAGCTGCTGACATTGATGTCAAACGCCCTGACCAACCTGAACCTCACGGACATGGAGACGTGTTACAAGGTCTTCAGGAGAAAGGTGCTGGAGGGGATAAATCTGAAGTCCGACCGTTTCGGGTTTGAACCTGAGTTCACGGTGAAAATCGCAAAAAACGGCTTCAGGGTCTACGAGGTGCCAATAAGCTACAGCGGCAGGGGATACTCGGAAGGAAAAAAAATAACATGGAAAGACGGGATTACGGCTATATACACGATGCTGCGGTTCCGCTTTTTTGAATGAGTCCGAGAAAGGTTTTCCTCATATTTCTTCTGGCGCTCATGCTTGTGCACGGCGGTTACGAGCTCGGCCGTTCACTGTTCGGACCCACGCAGGGACTGGATTTCAGCCAGTATTACGTCGCAAGCCGTCTTGTTCTCGACGGGAAGTCCCCGCTGATTTACGACACGGGGATAAGCTATCAGGAAAGTGCAAGGGCATACGGCATACAGGGCGTCAAGTACGCAATGCCGAATGCATATCCCCCCTTTGTCGCCTTTTTCATGCTCCCTTTTGCGCTGCTGTCTTACAATTACGCGCGGTATTCCTTTTTTTTCATCAGCCTTCTCTGCAACATTCTGGCGGTCCTGCTGCTTTTCTCCGGTCGCAGCAAGGAACGGCGCAGGGATCTTATATTAATCGGATTGTTTGCAACCCTTGTCTTTTATCCCCTGTACCGTTCACTTAATATGGGACAGATAAACTCCCTCCTGTTTCTCTTTTGTGTTTCGGCATTGTATTTCATCCGCAGGAACCGTGCATGGCCGGCCGGTTTTTTTATTGCCGCAGCATCCCTTATCAAGATATTTCCACTGGCGCTGCTTCCTTTCTTTGCCCTTAAGCGCCAGTACGGAATAATCGGGACAACCCTTGCAGGCATGCTCCTCCTTGTCGGCGTATCCGCAATCTTCCTGGATATCAATCTGTATGTAACTTTCCTAAAGGATATACTGCCGGAAATGGCTTCCGCGGGCGGTTTTTACAGGAGCCAGGGGCTCCTTGCTTTCTTCCTGAGGCTTCTTACGGAAAACCAGTCTGTAAAATCCCTCGGACATTATCCAGAAGCAGCGAATTTCCTTTACCTGGCGTCAAGCGGCATAGTGATGCTCTCGGTTCTCTTTATCACTCGAAGACAGCGGGATGCGGGAACACTGCGCTACGATATCGAATACGGCCTGTTTTTTGTAGCCACACTGTTGATACTGTCCAAATCCTGGCAGCACTATGCAATCTTCCTGCTCATCTCATACCTTTATGTTTTTGAATTTCTCGCATACCAGTGTTATGAAAACCCGCGGAAAGAGTTCATCATGTTTCTACTGCTGTTGTCCTTCTGCATATGGGCGTTCATGCTTACCTCCGACAGCGAGTACGAAAAACTGCTTTCATTCGACAGTATCATCATGAACCTGCTTGTTTCATCGAAATTTATCGCCACCCTGCTCCTGTTTGCCTGCAATATCCTGATATTGCGCAGGAGACGGGAAGAGGCGGTGTCCGGGCGATTTTACAGTGAATCTCCGGGGCAAATGCAATAAACGGAAAAAACAAATTTCCTGCAGCATTTTTAACATGTTGAATTTTCCGGATTAGGGTTGTAAACGGTTTGATTTTTTGGAATGGGTATGTTAATTTTAGTTATCATTTCAAAACTCTGGCATGACCGCAATGACTAAGACACTGCTGATAAAAGCACCGTATCTGGAAGTATACAAGGGACTGGATGAAGTCGCCACAAACCAGGCCCCGTTGGGTCTGGCATATATAGCGGCGGTGCTCAGGGAAGCCGGTTACCCGGTGAACCTGATCGACCCTGAAAACCAGAATATGACCTACGATGATGTGGCCTCTCTTATACGCAACGAAAAACCCGACATAGTGGGCATCAGCGCAGCCACGGCCAACTTTGTAAACGCCGTAAAACTTGCGAAACTGGCCAAGGAGGCGGGCGCGCCCCTGGTTGCGGCGGGAGGCATACATGCCACCTCGTTGCCGGACGAGGTGCTTGACAGGCACCCTGAGATAGATATCGTCGTAATAGGAGAAGGCGAACAAACCATGCTCGATCTGTGCAGGGCCGTTGAGGGGGGAGGGGAGACTGATTATTCCGCCATCGCGGGCCTTGCATTCCGCGGTTCGGCAGGAGAGGCAAAAAAAAGCCCCCCCAGGCCGTTGCTCATGGACCTTGACAAATTGCCGTTTCCCGCCCGCGACTTCCTTCCCATGAAGAAATACAATGTCCAGATTCATCTCAGCAGCGTAAGAGGTGTCAAGGCGACTATGATCAGCAGCAGGGGATGTCCGAATCACTGCATTTTCTGCGCCGCGCATCTTACGATGGGACACAGGTACCGCCCCAGGAACGTGGAGGCCGTGGTCGATGAAATGGAACACCTCATACGGGATTACAAGGCCGAATATATCCAGTTTTACGACGATACCTTCACGATCGACTACGAACGCACGGTCAGGATATGCAACGCAATCATAAAACGAGGCCTGAAGGTCAAGTGGTTTGCACATGCCAGGGTGAACACAGTGGATGAAGACCTTCTCAGGCTCATGAAACGCGCGGGCTGCACCCATGTGAGTTTCGGCATCGAGTCCGGCAACCAGACGATTCTCAGGAATATCAGAAAGGGAACAACCCTGGATCAGGCCCGGAAAGCCGTAAAGGCAAGCCAGCGGGCGGGTTTAAAGACCCTGTCGACCTTTATGATCGGCAATCCGGGGGAGACGCCGGAGACAATAAAGGACACGATCGATTTTGCCGTGGAGCTCAATTCCGACATCGCAGTATTCAGCATAATGGTCCCCCTGCCCGGAACGGAAGTATACAATAAGTATAAAGGAGTGCTCTTTGACACATCGCTGGACTGGACGGACTTCAAGACGCTCCTTACCACAAACAGGCTGGCCCTGATATCCAAGACACTGACGCATGAAATGCTGGTCAGTTCCCTGCACACCGCGTGGAAGCGGTTCTACCTGAGGCCGGGCTATCTGATCCGCCAGCTGTTCAGGATGCGGAGCCTTGCGGAGTTCTCTTACTACATACAGGGCGGCGTGAATGTGTTCAGGGAATACCTGTTGACAAGAATGAAACCCTCTCATTAATTTTCTTCTTCACGAGAGAGCAACTACGTATGCTTTTTTCAATAGAAAAGAAGTGGAAATCCGATTTCCTTGAAAAGATCGGCATGATCGGGAGAATAGTGCGGCGCGGGGAGCTTACGCCTAAAAAAGTGCTGAACCTGGGACGCAACACCCTGGCCATGCTGTTTCACAAAACAATGCTTTCGGGATATCCCTCGCTCTTTATGATCGAACCGACCAACAGGTGCAATATCGCCTGCACATTCTGTGATACCGGGAGGGGGCTCACCAAACGGCCCAAGGCCTATATGCCGTTTGAAGATTACAGGAGGCTGATCGACGAGGTGTCCGATTATGTCCTTTTCCTCTTTCTGTATTACATAGGAGAGCCTTTCGTGCATCCCGATATATACGGGATGATAAACTACGCCCACAGGAAAAAAATCAGCGTATACACATCAACCAACGGCCTCCTGATAAACACGCCCGAAAAGGCGGGAAAGCTCGTGGAGTCCGGGCTGGATACCCTTCTCATATCATTTGCGGGCGCGGACAAGGAGACTTATGAAAAATACCAGAAAGGCGGCAATTTCGACAAACTCATCAGAAACATCAAACTGATCTCGGAGGAGAAAAAGAAAAGGGGCTCCCGAACCCCCATCCTCAAACTGCGCTTCATGGTGATGCACCATAATGAAAGCGAAATAGCGCGTATAAAGAACATTGCGGAGGAGACAGGCGTTGATATATTAAATACGCGGGGGATATTGATAAAGGGCCAGGATGACGCCATCAAGGACTATATACCCAGAAACGAAAAATTCTCGAGATACCGCATAAAAAACGGAAAGCTGCAGAAAAAAATCCTTAACAAAGGCAGGTGCCAGTGGCTCTGGCTCGGAGGAATAGTCGGGGTTGACGGCAAGGCCCTGCCGTGCTGTGCCGGTTTCAATGAGCTCATCCAGTTCGGTGACGTTATGCAGGCCGGAGGCTTCAAGGCCGTCTGGAACAACGACAGGTACCGGCGGATGAGGCGGCAGATACTCAACAAGGAGTATACATGGCACCGCTGTGCGGAATGCTCGGGCATCCTGGGATACCAGGACTTTACGTGAAAATGTCCTACCGTTGCCGGTATATCTTTCTCAGCCTCGCATAGAAGTCCGTATCCGTGTCCGAAGACAGCAACTCGTGGGGTTCCTCCCTTAAGAGAAAGCTTACTATGCTCGCGCACAAGTCGGATATGCCGCCGCCCTTGATGAGGAACAGGCTCGTTGAGAAATGTAAATATTCCTTTGTCCGCACCGGTTTTTTTACAGCCGCAATAAAACCGGGGAAGAGTATTTCACTGTCACAGCTCAACGGCCTTACGACATAGTTTGCCCTGCTGTACGCTGTAAACATCTGCCTGATGTCTGTTGATTCTATAAACACCAGGTTATCGGAATACTTTCTTCCGAACTCCTCTATCACGTGCTGCAGTTTTTCGGCAGGTTGTTCAAACACGGAGACCACTATCGCCGTATCCGGAGCCAAAGGATGTCTGGTAAGCAGATGGTTGAGAATCTCAAATACAAACGATGGATATATTACGTTGGAAAATACTATAACCCTTTTTTTGTTCTTCAGTCTTTCAGGGGCCGCCGGTTCATCCCTCTTTATACCCCCGGAGCTGTGGGTAAGCACGGGGATTACCTCGAAGTTATTCTTTGACTTGAAATAAGAGGCCGCTTCGTATGTCTCCCTGTCGGTGCATATAACCTTGTAGGCCAGGGCAAAGGTAATCCGCAGGGAAGGTTCTCCCATCAGCCTGCTCCTTGTCCTGCCCAGGATGGAGAACATTTCCGAATGAAGGGTGACAATCGGCTTGACGCGGAAGAGCCAGCCCACGCAGACCGAGGACATCAGTCTCATCAAGGCGGGACGCGTGTATCCCTTTGTCAGGTAATGAAGGACGTCTTTCCTCCAGATATTGCGCAGCAGCTTGACTATAAAATATATCCAGTTTGTAAAGCCGATAAACCCCTTTGTCTTGAAGGAATTCTCGGAAAGGTTGATAACACAGCAGTCATTGCCCTCTTCCTTCAGCCTGTTCAGCAGGAAAAAGTTATGGAGACTTTCTTCATCGTATGGAGGAGAAAAATTTCCAATCAACAAAATGCGCATTATATGTTGTCAAAGTGTAACGCCGACACTGTTTCCTTTCTTAAAAATCGAATTTGTCAACCGCATTGTATCTGCCTGAATTCATTGACCGGGGTAAGCGTTAAAGCTTATGTTCCCTACAAACCAGTTATATTAGCCTATAAATTAATAAAAATTCCAGTCCCCCGGCATAAATTAAACAGTTGCACAAGCAGACAGGGGAGTCCCTCCGTAAAACCTCCGGACTCCCCTGTCCGCGGGCGGTGTTTTCATGCCGCTGCAAGCTATCACAAGATTGAAAAAAAGCCGGAAAGTAAGATATATTTAATGGTGAGCAAAAAAGCATTAATCACAGGAATCACCGGGCAGGACGGCTCCTATCTGTCGGAACTGCTGCTGTCAAAGGGATATGAAGTTCACGGGCTCATCCGCAGGGCAAGCACTTTTAATACCAAGAGGATAAACCACCTGTATGTCGACCCGCATATCTCCGGGGCGAAGCTCTTCCTGCATTACGGGGACCTGTCGGATGCGGGGCAGCTCACGAACATTGTCTACAATATCAAACCCGACGAAATTTATCATCTCGGCGCCCAGAGCCATGTCAAGGTCAGCTTCGAGATGCCGGAATATACCGGGGATATAACGGCTGTGGGCACAACGAGACTGCTGGAGGCCGTAAGGAGAAGCGGGATAAAAACGAAGTGCTACCAGGCCTCCTCATCAGAGATGTTCGGCTCCACCCCCCCGCCCCAGAACGAGCTGTCGCCCTTTCATCCAAGGAGCCCTTATGCAGCGGCGAAGGTCTATGCATTCTGGATGATCGTTAATTACAGGGAGGCATATGATATATTTGCATGCAACGGGATACTCTTTAATCACGAATCCCCGAGGCGGGGGGAGACTTTTGTAACCAGAAAGATCACAAGGGCGGCGGCCGGTATAACAGCAGGCAGGCAGAAGGTGCTCTATCTCGGCAATCTCGAGGCCAGGAGAGACTGGGGATTTGCGCCGGAATATGTCGAATGCCAGTGGCTGATACTCCAGCAGGATGAACCGGATGATTATGTCATCGGCACCGGGGAGAGCCATTCCGTGAGGGAATTTGTCGAACATGCATTTGCATACGCGGGGATTGAAATAGAATGGCGGGGCAAAGGCGCGGATGAAAAGGGTGTTGTCAGCGCCTTAAGCTCACCGGCCTTAACCGGCGGTTTAAAGACCGGTGACACCGTGGTTGAAATCGACCCCCGCTATTTCAGGCCCGCGGAGGTTGATTACCTCCTTGCAGACATCTCAAAGGCGAGGGAAAGGCTCAACTGGCAACCGAGGGTCACCTTCAACGAGCTTGTGAAGATCATGGTGGATGCCGACCTGGAACTGATCGGCATCACCCCGCCGGGCGAGGGGAAAAGGATTCTGAAAGACAAAAAGATCAGGTGGACGACCAACCGGGTGACAATCAAATAGGCGATGTTTTAATGCGACCGTGAGATTCACGACGGCATGAGAAAAGACTCCAGGATATACATAGCAGGGCACAGGGGAATGGTCGGTTCCGCAATCATGCGGAGACTGCTTTCAGAAGGATATGCAAACATCGTTAAACGCTCCCGTTCCGAACTGGACCTTACCCGGCAGGCGGAAGTGGAGGATTTCTTCAGACAAGAAAGGCCGGAATATGTATTCCTTGCCGCTGCCAAAGTCGGCGGCATACTGGCGAACAACACCTATAAGGCGGATTTCATATACCGGAACATAATGATAGCGGCAAATGTAATCCATTCGGCCTATAAATACGGCGTAAAAAAACTCCTTAACCTCGGTTCTTCATGCCTCTACCCGAAATTCGCACCACAGCCGATGAAAGAGGATGCGCTCCTCACCGGAAGCCTCGAACCCACAAACGAGCCGTATGCAGTGGCGAAGATCTCCGCCATAAAACTCTGCCGGTACCACAACGAACAGTTCGGGACAAACTTCATCTCCGTTATACCGACAAATCTGTACGGCCCCAATGATAATTTCAATCTCGAGACGTCCCATGTGCTCCCGGCCCTCATAAGAAAGTTTCATCTTGCAAAGCTTCTGAGAGAAGGGAAAACAGAGGAAATCATAAAAGATTTCCAGTTGCATCCGCCCGGTTTCAATCTGGCCGACGGGGGAAATCCCCGGGATACGGAATCTTTGATATTCACTCTGGAGAAGCTCGGAATCACAGGAAATTACGTGGTGTTGTGGGGCAGCGGCGGGGCATACAGGGAATTCCTGTATGTGGATGATCTTGCTGACGCCTGCGTGTTTATAATGCTCAATTACGACTTTAAGGATTCGGGAGAGGCGGTGAATATCGGGACGGGAAAAGACCTGAAAATAAAGGAGCTTGCCTCGCTTATCAGGGAAACGGTCGGCTTTGAGGGGGAGATCTTGTTCGACCCCTCGAAACCGGACGGCACACCCCGGAAACTCCTTGATGTAAGCAGAATAGAGGCTATGGGATGGAAGGCCAGGACACCGCTTGAGGAAGGCATACGAAAAACCTACGAATGGTACTCGAGCCTGAATAACTCAGCCCACCAGTAACACCGGCAATTCCGACGCCCTTGTCACCTCGTAGGAGATGCTCCTGTGCAGCATCCTGTCAAGAAAATGCTGTTCGCAGGTATTTCCGATCATTATCATGCTTGCCTTTCTTTCCCTTGAGACGCGGAGGATCTCGTCCAGCATCTCTCCGGCGCCGAGGTGCGGCTCCGCCTCCATGCCGCATGATTCGAGCTTTCCGCAGTAATTCCGGAGTTTCCGGAGGCTGTCTTCCTTGAGGCGGGATATTTCGGATTCACTGCTTCCCCTCAACGTATCTGCATCAAGGTTGTAAAAGACCCGGACCTTCCTGACGGCGCCGCAGAGTCCGGAAAGAAATCCCACCACCTTCCCGGAAAGCTCCGTCCAGTCAACAACAACGAGGGGAGCTTCAAACGGGCTGCCGTTCACCTTGGTGAGCGTGGCATCATCCCACTGAAACTGCACCATGTATTTGCTCACGAGGGTCGGAATCCTGGTGCGTGTAATAATCTTGTGGGTATGGGAACCTATAAATGAATCCTCTGTATCGATCCTCTTCTTCCTGCCGACGACTATCAGGCCTGCCTGCTCCTTTTCAGCAACGGTGAGTATCTCATGAACAGGCTCTCCCACATTTATTATTATCCTGCTGTCGATTCCTTTTTCAGACAGTGACTTTTGCCAGTCTTCAAAACGTATGCGCGCCTCCTCTCTCCGCCTTTCCTCTTCTTTCCTGAGATAACCACCGAAGGGGACAAAACCCACATCTTCCCTCAGAATGACATGCAGAAGCAGCACCTCCCTCAGACCGGCCTCCTTAAGAACAAAAAGCGACTCGAGGGCGTCAAAGGCCAACTCTCTGAATTTCGTGGGAAAAAGTATCTTTTCTATTGACATATATTCCTCTCACAAATAAAAAAGCAGGGTTATAATAACAAAAACAGGTATGAGAACGGGTATGGAATATTTCAGCATATAGCCGAAAAAGCTCGGCATACGCGTGCCGGTTTCCTCGGCGATTGAACGAACCATGAAGTTCGGGGCATTGCCTATATATGTATTGGCTCCGAAAAACACGGCCCCTGCGGAAACAGCCTCCAGAAAAAGCGCATGTTCGTTCATCAGTCTGACAATCGCCTCCTGCCCCCCCACCCCGGGATAGAATCTTCCCAGGAGGCTGGTGAAAAAGGTCAGGTATGTTGGGGCATTGTCAAGAAAAGCCGACAGGATTCCGGTGATCCAGAAATAATGATACGGTTCCCTGACCGACTGTATCACGAAAGCCAGTTCGCCTTTTTCACCGGCCTGCAGTATCTTGAGGCACGGCATCATGGTCAGGAATATCCCGATAAAAAGAATCGCAACCTCCTTCATCGGAAACCATGTGAAGCCGTTGCCCTCGCGGATTTCTTTTCTTGTCGTCATCATGGACAGCGCCGCGATCACCAGGAGCAGCACATCACGTATCAAATCCTGCACCGCAGTGTCAATCCCGAGTATCCTGACCTCCCCCAGCTTTGCCATTCCGCTCATCAGCACCGCGCCGATTATGGCGGCGAGGAAAAAGAGATTATGAGTGCCTTCGATTCCGAACGGCTCCTTTTTCCTCTCGACTTTAATGTCTTCAACTTTTTCTTTTTTGTAATAGTAACTATCCATCAGAAAATAGAGCGCAAGCAGGATAATAACGGCAACCATCATATGGGGCAGGAGTTTAAACGTCCAGAAAAACGGAACCCCCCTGAGGAAGCCGAGAAACAGCGGAGGGTCGCCGAGAGGGGTCAGGGAACCACCGATGTTTGAAACCAGGAAAATAAAGAATACCACCATGAAGGTCCTGTTTTTCCTGTGGCTGTTCGCCCGTAAAAAGGGCCTTATGAGCAGCATGGAGGCGCCGGTTGTCCCCATCCATGATGCAAGCGCGGTTCCTATTGCAAGTATGCCGGTGTTGACCGCGGGTGTGCCGAGCAGGGTGCCCCTGAGCAGGATATTGCCGGAGACTGTATACAGGGCAACCAGTATTATTATAAACGGCAGGTAATCCGCGATAACTATCTCGAGAAAATCATGAAGGGCAACGCCCTTGTAGATGGACAACAGGGGAATGGATACGACCAGCGCCCAGAAAACAGACACCTTGCCGAAGTGGTTATGCCAGAATTTCGGGGCGAACAGGGGCAGAAATGCTATGGAAAGCAGCATTCCGATAAAAGGCAGCGTGCTCCACAGTGAAAGAGTCTCGCCCAGGTCCGAGCTGTAGGATCCGACCATTAAATTCTCTCCTTCTCCCGGGGTGCCGGGGGCATATCAAAAAAACAACGTGATGATCCTGCAGCGGCATAAAAACACCGCCCGCGGGCAGGAAAAGTCCGGAAGTTTTACGGGCGGACTCTCCTGCCGCTTATGCAGCATTAAGGTATATTCTTTCACAGATGACAGGCAAAATACAACAACCGGCACATCCGTCAGCATCTTTCCACGGCTTGAAAGATAAACAGATAAAAACTACAATAACATTACCGGAGGACATTAATAAAATTGAAAAAACACCTGAACAAATTCGTCGAATTCATGAAAGCTGAACAGGGAGTGTCCCCGCATACGCTAAGGGCATACACACGCGACCTCGAGGAATTCATCTCGTTTACCGATAAGAAGTCCGGTGATATCGACAATCTCGACATCCGGAGCTTCGTTGCGTTCCTGCATCATAAAAAGCTCCGGAAATCTTCCATATCAAGGAAACTTGCCGCCGTCAGGTCGTTTTTCAGATACCTCTACATGGAGGGATATGTGAAAAAGAATCCGGCCAAACTCGTATCAAGCCCGAAAATCCCCAAAAGCCTGCCGCATTTTCTTTCCGTGGATGAGGTGTTCTGCCTGCTGGACGCACCTGCAGGAGATTCGTTCAGGGAGACAAGGGACAGGGCGATTCTCGAGCTTCTCTACTCATCGGGACTCAGGGTGTCCGAACTGACTTCACTGGATATAAGCGACCTCGATATCAAGGAGTCACTTATAAGGGTTAAAGGCAAGGGCAGGAAAGAACGCATAATTCCGGTCGGCTCAAAGGCAATGGCCGCCATGCGGAATTACCTTCCGGAAAGGATTTCCCTGAAAAAAAAATCATCCGCCCTGTTCCTGAACAACCGGGGAGGCAGGTTGACAGAGCGAAGCGTAAGACGTATATTATTACAGTGCAGCAGGATGGTCAACCTTAAAGGAGATCTCAGTCCTCACACTCTAAGGCATACCTTTGCCACGCATCTGCTTCATGGAGGCGCTGATCTGAGATCGATCCAGGAGCTTCTTGGGCATTCTTCTCTTTCAACGACCCAGAAATATACGCATGTGGATATCGTTCATCTTGCAGAGGTTTATGATAAGGCCCATCCCATGGCAAAGGTGAAAAAGAGGTAGGGACCGGCGGCGATACGTCCCTGCCGCACAGCGGCATCTGCCCTGTGATCAATGACTGATACTTGCAATGGAGAAAAAAACAATGTCGGCACGAACTGATGAACTTACCGGGACCACGATACTGTGCGTGCGGAAAGACGGAAAAGTCGCCATGGCCGGCGACGGGCAGGTAACCCTCGGTCAGACGATCCTGAAACATAATGCAAAAAAGATCAGAACCATGTACAACAATAAAATCATCGCGGGCTTCGCCGGCGCAACAGCGGATGCCTTCACGCTCTTTGAAAAATTCGAGGAAAAGATAGAAACATACAGGGGCAATATAACAAGGGCCGCCGTGGAGCTTGCAAAGGAATGGCGGACCGACAGAATCCTCAGGCGCCTTGAGGCGCTGCTTATAGTGGCAGACAGCAGACATTCCTTCATCATCTCCGGCAACGGCGATGTTATCGAGCCGGAAGACGGGATTGCGGCAATCGGCTCCGGAGGTCCCTATGCACAGGCGGCGGCAAAGGCGCTGACAAGGCATACAGGGCTGGAACCGAAAAGGATTGTCGAGGAAGCCATGGAAATAACGGCAAAGATCTGCATTTATACAAATGAAACAATCAATATCGAGGAATTAAATGAATAATCTTACACCGAAAAAAATTGTCGAAGAACTTGATAAATACATCATAGGCCAGCAGAGCGCAAAAAAGGCCGTGGCGATCGCCCTGAGAAACCGGTGGAGGAGACAGAACCTCTCCAATGAATTAAAGGACGAGATACTGCCGAAAAACATACTGCTTATAGGCCCCACCGGAGTGGGCAAGACAGAGATAGCCAGGAGGCTCGCCAAGCTTGCCCAGGCACCTTTTATAAAAGTCGAGGCCTCGAAGTTCACGGAGGTGGGTTATGTTGGCAGGGACGTGGAATCAATGATAAGAGACCTCACGGGCCTTGCCCTCAATATGGTCAAGACAGAGTACATGGAAAAGGTACAGGAAAAGGCCATGGCCATGGCCGAAGAGAAAATACTCAACCTGCTGCTGCCCCCTCCGAGGTCCCGGAAGATATCCGCCTCCGAAACACCCGGGCATGAGGAAGCCGGGGACAACTACAAGGAGACGCGCGAAAAGCTGAGAAAACAGCTCAGGGAAGGAAAGCTCGACAACAGGTACATTGACCTTGAAGTACGGGAAAGGGTTGTGCCGTTCGGTGTTATATCCAACATAGGCATGGAAGAGCTTGAAATCAATCTGAAGGAAATGCTCGGCAACTTTCTTCCCGAAAAATCCAAGAGGAAGAAGGTGAAGATTCCCGAGGCGATGCGCATTATACAACAGGAAGAGGCCAACAAGCTCATCGACATGGACAAGGTGGTGAAAGAAGCGATCGAACGCACCGAGCAGAACGGGATAATCTTCATAGACGAGATAGACAAAATAGTCTCAAAGGGCTCAAGTCACGGCCCGGACGTCTCAAGGGAAGGAGTGCAGAGGGACATGCTTCCCATCGTTGAAGGCTCCACTGTTTCCACCAAACACGGACCGGTAAAAACCGATCATATACTGTTTGTGGCGGCAGGGGCGTTCAACATGTCGAAACCCTCCGACATCATCCCCGAGCTGCAGGGAAGGTTCCCCATCAGGTCCGAGCTCGGCGCACTCGGCAAGGATGAATTCGTCAGGATACTGAGGGAGCCGAGGAATGCATTAATCAAGCAATACATCGCGCTTATCGAGACCGAGGGGGTTAAGATAGAGTTCACCGACGACTCAATCGACGAGATAGCATCAACCGCGGCAATGGTTAATGAGAAAACAGAGAACATAGGCGCAAGAAGACTCCATACCATCCTTGAGAAACTCCTTGAAGATATATCGTTTAACGCCCCTGATCTGGAAGAAAAACATATAGTGATAGACGCCGGGTACGTAAAAGATAAACTAAGCGATATCATCAGGGATGAGGACCTGAGCAGATACATCCTGTAAGCTCTTCCGAATGAACCGCCCCCCGGCTTTCATCTTTTGCCGGCAGCTTGGCGTATGCCTTCAACCCGGCCGCATACTTACAACCAGGAGCTATGGCAAGAGGCACAAGGTGAGCACAACTGTTAACGGATTGTCTTAGAAGGAGTTTTCCTGTAAAATAATATAACACATATATGGCTGTTTCATCCGGCAAGATTATTTATATATTCCAATCCTTATGGCCTGTAAACCCGGAATAAAAGAATCATCACCCGACAGCGGCGGACAATACCGGGAACTTGTGGAATCCGCCCCTGTCGCCATCGGGGTACTGAGCAAAGGCCGAATCGTTTTTATCAATAAAACAGGAGCGAAACTCCTGGGCGCCGAAACACCCGGCGAGGTGACCGGAAAGCCGTTGACGGACTTTATTCACCATGCCGGCCGCGAGACTGTGAGAGAAAGACTGCATAAAACAGAAGAAGGCCGTGCGGCCCCCGGCACTTTTGAGACAAAACTTCTCCGTGCCGGCGGGAAGAGAGCCGTTGATATCGAGATATCCGCAACCCGTTTCAGCCGTCAAAAAAAGCCCGCCGTACAATTCACACTGCGTGAAATCAGAAGGCGGAACACATCCGCAAGAAAGTCACGCAAGGGTGAAGACAAGCACAAAGGCCTCTCAAAGGAATTCAACGTGCTGCTTGACGGTATCCGCGACTACCTGATTCTTCTTTCTCCCGGTCTGAAAATATTATGGGCCAACAAGGCCGCCAAAAACATGTTCGGGAGGAATGTCCCCGAACTGGAAGGGCAATACTGCTACAGCCTGTGCTGCAACACGATATCTCCATGCGAGAACTGTCCCGCTGTGAGAAGTTTTCTCTCCGGCAGGGAGGAAACAGCGGAGATATCGACCTCCGAAGGAAAGATATGGGATTTAAGGGCATTTCCCATTAAAGATGATTCGGGAAGAGTAAAAAGCGTCATAGAACTGGGCAAGGACATCACCGAAAAGGTAAACCTGCAGGCCGGTGTCGCCCGCACGAGGCACCTCGCCTCACTCGGTGAGCTTGCTGCGGGTGTGGCGCATGAGATCAATAATCCCATAAACAACATCATCAACTACGCACAGATACTGATCGATGAATTCAAAAAAGAAGGCCGGGATGCCGATGTGGCCAGGAGGATAATGAAAGACGGCGACAGGATCGCAACCATCGTCAGAAGCCTGCTTTCATTCGCCCGGATCAGAAAGGAAGAGAAGAGTTATGTATACCTCCAGGAGATATTCTCGGACATGCTTTCCCTGACATCGGCGCAGATACGGAAAGACGGGATCAACCTGAAAGTCAATATCTCGTCGAAATCCATCAAGATCCCGGTGCACCCGCAGCAGATACAGCAGGTCTTTCTGAATATCATAAGCAATTCCAGGTTCGCCCTGAATGAAAAATATCCCGGAACGCACAAGAACAAAATACTCGAAATAACGTGCGAAGAAGTTTCGTTTGACAACTTTCCCTATATCCGCATCATATTTCACGACCGGGGCACCGGCATACCTTCCAACATAATCGACAAGGTGATAAATCCGTTTTTTTCAACCAAGCCCAACCGCGTGGGAACCGGCCTGGGGCTGAGCATAAGCCACGGCATTATAACCGAACACGGCGGCAAGCTTGCAATCAACAGCGTTGAAGGCGAATTCACAAAGATAATAATAGACCTGCCGGCTGAAATGGATGGTCGCACATGAAAGCCAGAATACTGATAATAGACGACGAAGAAGGCATACGCTTTACATTTAAAAAATTCCTGTCCGCGGAAGGTTATGATGTGGTTACGGCCGGCAACTTCGATGAAGCCGAGGACCGCATCACCGGCGCGGATTTCGATGTGATATTTGCGGACATCATTTTAAAGGGCAAAACAGGCATGGATGTCCTGCGGCTTATAAAGGAAAGGAATCTCCTCTGCCCCGTGATCATGATTACGGGATATCCGAACATAGAAACCGCTTCCGAGGCCGTCCGGCTGGGCGCGTTCGATTACATTCCAAAGCCGATCCGCAAGGAGACACTCTTCCATTGCGTTGATGTCGCGCTTCAGCACAAGGCCGTAGTCGTCGAAAAAGAAAAATACCGCTCCGACCTCGAGGCAATCTTCAGTAATGTCAGGGATGCAATCATCACCGTGGACAGTGATCTGTCGGTGCTCCGGTTTAACGAAGCGGCGAAAAAGATTTGCGGCTTCGCCCCCGATTTCGCGGGAAAGAACTTCCGTGCCCTGCCGCTGAAATGCAGGAAAAAATGTCTCGGCCCGCTCACAGAGACTGTAAGGAACAGACAGACGGTCGAGATAAACGGCCTTGAGTGCCGCCTGAAAAACCGCAGGGAACAGGTGGTGACATTAACAACCTCCCCCCTGATAAACCGGCAGGGCGCATTCTCTGGCGCCATTATGGTGGCCAGAGACGAAACGCGTCTGACCGGCCTTGAGCGCGAACTGAACGAACGCCGTCAGTTTCACGGGATAATAGGAAAGAGCCGGAAAATGCAGGAAATTTATTCACTGATTGAACTGCTCTCGGACGTTGAGACCACCGTCCTGATCACCGGTGAGAGCGGGACAGGCAAGGAGCTGATTGCGGAGGCCCTTCATTTCAAAGGCAACCGCAGCCATAAGCAGATAGTCAAGGTAAATTGTTCAGCACTGTCGGAGAACCTGCTTGAGAGCGAGTTGTTCGGACATGTACGGGGGTCGTTTACAGGCGCGATCAGAAACAAGGTCGGCCGCTTTGAAATAGCGGACGGAGGGACCATATTCCTGGATGAAATCTCCGACATATCCCCGAAGATACAGGTGGAGCTTCTGAGGGTCCTGCAGGAGAAAGAATTTGAAAGGGTCGGGGATTCCACCACGAAAAAGGTCGACGTCCGTGTCGTCACCGCCACTAACCAGGACCTTTCCGAAAAAGTAAGACGCGGCGAATTCCGTGAAGACCTCTACTACCGCCTCAACGTGATGAAAATAGAGCTTCCGCCGCTCAGGAAACGCCGCGAGGATATCCCGCTCCTGACGGACTATTTCCTGGAAAAATTCAACAGGAAGTTCAATAAGGAAATCCGTTCGGTATCCGACGACGTAAAAAAGATATTCATGAATTATCCATGGCCGGGCAATGTCAGGGAGCTGGAGCATGCGATAGAGCATGCATTCATCCTCTGCCGCCAGCCTGTAATCACCGTTGACCATCTGCCTCCTGAGCTGATGAACTTCAATGTGAAAGATATTTCCTGCCGCAATGACGGCAAGGCCGGCGACGCGCAGGCGGTCATTCAGGCACTCGAAAAAAGCGCATGGAACAAGACAAAGGCGGCCATGTTGTTAGGCATAAGCCGACGTTCCATCTACCGGAAAATCAAGGAATACAACATCGTTCAGGCCAAGACCGTATAAATCAACCTTAACAGCGGCATAAAAACACCGCCTGCGGGCTGTGGAGTCCGGCGGAAAAGCTTTATCTGCGATACCTTCAGGACATATCCCGCACGGCATATTGCCATCTTTTGCAATTTCACTCTCCGTTACGTCCTGCAACAGGGACATATTTCCAGTATCCTATCGCTTTATAAAGGTTTTACGCCGGACTCCACAGCCGGCTTATGCAACATTAAGGTTAATATTGCATAAACGTGCACAGGCGGTATTTTATGCAACTGTAAGGTAACCTTAATGCAATATATTTAAGTTTAAGGTGAACTGTTACGAATTCCGGCAAATCTGCAGTAAACTTTTCCCCTCCATGACACCCTCCGCCGACATCCCGAAACAATCCAGGACCGTGGGCGCTATATCCATAAGCCCGGGCCTGTCCCTGCCCGTACGGAAGTTTGTCAGCAATATACCCGGCACGATCGAAGGGTCTATTATGTGATCGCCGCTCCATTTCTTCAGATTGTCCCCGATTATCTCCGGGGGCGAGCCGCCTACGGCCGTCTGCCATGATACCCTGTAGCCGTCCTGAAAACCTATCACGAGATCAGGTGCATCGGCTGCCCGGGCGCCGGAGTAAATGTCATTACTCCTGTAGACATTCCTGACCACCGGTTGTCCGTTCCCGGGATCCGTCAACCCTGTCAGCCCGGCGATGATCCTGTCCGAGACCGCATCAGCCTCAGTTGCCGGGTCGACGATGCCGTTTTTCTCCCTGCCCCTGAGGTTGAGGTAAATGCTCCCGAACCCCAGGGCATAGGCCTGCGTCTTCTTCCAGTCGACATACTGAAACAGCCCGCCTGCATCCCTGTCATCCTTTGAGACCTGTTGCGTGAGGGTCATGAAACCGTTCTGTGCCAGCCATGAATTAATATGCACGGTTCTCCTGAAGGTGGAAAACCCGTGGTCCGAAAAAACCATAAGCGCAGTGCGGTCATCAACGTGTTTCATAACCTCCCCGAGGATCCTGTCCATCCTCCGATAGCAGTCATCAATGACACGGCCGTACTTCCCGGCATAGGCACGGTCATAAAGGGGATGCGCCGGATCCCGCGTAGCCCAGAAAATATGCTGTATCCTGTCGGTGGAAAAAAATGCACAGGCCAGCACACCCTCGTTGAACCTGTTCAGCTCATACCACAGCATCTTTTCCTGCTCATCGATAATCTCATCACACATGGTTATGAACGCATCCTCATCGGTCCTGCCCTCTTCAACGGCCTTTGTGTCCTCAGGCATGCCGAGAGTATAAAAGTACCCCACCTCATCAGCAAGTTCACGTATGTACTCATCCGGACTGGAGATAACAAATGCGGGGTCTTTCGGGTTTATCTGCACGGGTGTCATGTAAAGCTCAAACTCGGGCCTGATCCGGTTCAGGTAAAACTTGACGATGGCCGTGGCGGTTTTCATGAACCCCAGCTTGAACTTCACCTCCACCCACTCGCTCCACCGGCCCTTGTGCACCGTGAGCCTCCTGCCGTCCACGCTCACTTCAATTTTCGAATCCCCGTCAATGGAAATATCAAGCTCCGCCTTTGCCGTATCCCTCGCCCTGAGTTTGACGACATTCGGCCCTGAAACATGAGTCCTGATTTTATTCCCTTTTATGGCTACCCTTATCACCTTTTCAGCGCCTTCTTCACTTGCCGGTATATTCCTTGTTGTATAAAACGAATATCTGCCGAGCCCGCCCTTGATGTCGGGCACGCCGAGCCCCGCATACAGTTTCGCCCGGTTCTGTTTCGGCTGAAATGTCATGGGCCATTTCAGAACAGTTGATGGTATCTTGTTGGCGGATGTGTAATCCCAGAAGGCATTGCCCTGCATTACGGGCAGGAACATGGCTTCACGCTTGCCGAATACATTCTTGGGGTTCATCCTCAGTATCGCCAGCTCCGGCATGTAATCGCTCACCCTGCGGCCGAGAAAATCAAAAACACCGTGATATCCCGGATTATTCCCTGTTGCAATCGACGCCCATGCCACCGGGCTCTGAGCGGGATTGCTCGTGGCCAGTGGTGAGAATCCTCCCATGCGGTTGAGGCTTGAGAAGTTGGGCAGCTCGCCGTCATTCATCAGAGAGGATAATATTCCGGGGTCCAGCCCGTCCATGCCGAGCAGGATCACCTTGCCGAATTTTGGATCTGCAGTAATCTTTACAGAATTTTCTTCCGTCAAATCTTCCCCCCCTTTTGGAATTCGATTTATAAAACTTCCCAGAAGGTTTTACGGCGGACCCTCCTGCCCGCTCGTGCAACATTAAGGTTAAAACATGATAGTAAATTATTTATAATATGCGTGTCAATCAACCGAAAATGCGATCACCGGACGCATATAAAATTACTTGACAATCAGAACTGAAAAAAGATAATATATTTTTATATATCTATAACTCAAAACATCTTCCATAAAAGGAGTATATCCATGAGTCGCATCTTATTTATCGCCCACGTTGACAGGACCATGTTACTTAGCGGGGGGTTTGTAACGTTCGGGCCTATGTGGCTGTCCGCGGTACTTAAGAAACACGGTCATGAGACTACCATAGCAGGCGTCAGTTACAATGAGGTGGAAAGGACCTTTGAAGAATTCAGGCCGGACATTGTCGCATATACAACATTCAGCGGCGGGCATATCACTTTTATGGAATGGAACAGGAGGCTCAAGAAGAAATTCAATTTCTTCGCCATGTTCGGCGGCCCCCATCCCACTTTCTCCCCGGAGATGATCGAGGAAGACGGAGTGGACGGTGTGTGCAGGGGAGAGGGATTCGAGGCAATGCCTGAATTCATAAACAAGCTGGAGAAGGGGGAAGACATCACAAACGTTAAAAACTGGTGGGTCAAAGTGGACGGCAAAATCTATAAAAACCCACAGCGTCCCCTCATAAAAAATCTCGACATCCTCCCTCCGCCTGACAGGAGCCTCTACAACAGGTACAAGGACTATCAACTGGCAAGGACCGCCACTGTAATGACCAGCCAGGGATGTCCCTTCAACTGTTCCTACTGTTACAATCATCAACTCCACAAAATGAGGCTCAAGGGCGACCCCATATTCCGCCAGAGAAGTGTGGACCACGTAATGGATGAGTTGAGACAACTTAAAAGGGACTATCCCAAGGTGGAATACCTGATATTCAGGGACGAGATACTCACCATCAACAAGGAATGGATAAGGGAATTTTCCGAAAAATATCCGCGGGAAATAGGCATTCCCTTCTACTGTCTCATGAGGCCGGAGATTATCAAGCCGGAAATCATCGATGACCTGAAAAAGGCGGGCCTGTACTATATAGGGATAGGTATCGAGTCCGGCAATGACTTCATAAGGAACAAGGTTCTCAACAGGAACATGACCAAAGAGCAGATTATCAACGGGCTTAAAATCCTGCATGAGAAGAACGTAAAGTTTTCCATGTACAACATAATCGGCGCTCCGCATGAAACGCTGGAGACGGCAATGGAAACATGGGAACTGACGGTAAAATGCAAGCCCACTTTCTGCGACTCGTTTCTTCTTACGCCCTATCCCAAGACTGAGATATACAATTATTCAGTGGCAAACGGTTTCTTCAACCCCGACGTCCAATATCCCGAGACCTACCATGAAAGGATAATATTGAATCTCAAGGATAAGAGGCAGCTCGAAAACTTCATGCATCTGCTTGGAGTTGCGGTTGAATTTCCCTATCTCATGCCCCTGATAAAGAACGTCCTTATAAAACTCCCTCTCCGTCCGCTGTACAACAGGATAAGGAAGTTCTGGAAAGGGTATGTCTACAGGTACAGGATATATCCCTACAAGGTTTCCGCAAGGGAAAGCGCACGGATCATCTATAACGAACTCTTTGTGTCAAAGGTCTGAAATTCCTTCTCTTTGCACACTACATACCTTGCAGGGCGCCATAAAAACACCGTCTGCAGGGCGGGGGAGTCCGGCGGAAAAGCTTTAGCTGCGATACATCCAAGACATATCCCGCACGTCATGTCGACACATCTTTTGGAATTTCAGTATCCGTTACGTCCTGCAACAGAGACATATTCCCGGTATCCCATCGCCTGAGCCTCCTGCAAAAGTATGAAAATGCCTGTATATGTCATTTCGACTGTATATGTCATTTCGACTGTATATGTCATTTCGACTGTATATGTCATTTCGACTGTATATGTCATTTCGACTGTATATGTCATTTCGACTGTATATGTCATTTCGACCGGAGGGAGAAATCTTTCGGCATCGATGATGTCTAAGACCTCTCTCTCCGCTGCAGGTGACGGACGGAGGGCTTTTGCAAACGCCCCGCTTTATCAAGGTGTTACAGCGGACTCTCCCTGCCGGCTTATGCAACAATCAAGGTTTGCGCGGAGGCCCCCCTCCGCTTACGGCACAAAAAAAAGGAAGGCATTATAACAATGCCTTCCTTATGATGGATAACTGCTAATGTCTCCGCTTCTTAGAACGGATAACCCGTTGTCCAGCCGTAGCTCCATGAGGAAGGAGTTGAGGACGGATAACCGCTGGACTCTATATCACCGGCTTTAATGCTGTTAAGTATATTAGCGAGTATTATTTCGTTTTTGCTTCCATTAAAGGCATTTCCTGAAAAATCGTGAACCAGGGCCCCTTCCTTTTCATTGAAGCGCCAGTATATCTTAAGGTCGGATGTGCGCGCGCAGGAGCCTTCCAAGCCGAGTTCCCTGTTCCAGCAGGAGTCGATCTCATCCGCCGTCCTCGCTACAGTCCACAGCCTCACCTCGTCTATGACTCCGTTAAACCTTGTGGTTGCGTCAAGACTGTCAACGTTGAAGTCTTCTTTCCAGTAACCTCCCTCGCCGGTAGGTTTTATCGCGATCAGTTGCCCTACTCCTATTCTCTCCTTGTTGACAGTATACGTGGGATTCACGGCAAAGTGAAAGCCGCTGGATGCGCAGTCCTTGAATTGACCGTTTATGTAAATATCCAGATGGGGGGTTTCGGCCATGGCCGTGGCAGTACAGCTTGATGTCTCTGTATGTGAGTGCACTTCATTAACAAGCACACCCGCGACATGTGTCCAGTTGCCACTGGCCACTTCCGAAGCAGCGCCGCTGCTGACGGTATACTGAGTGCTCGGATCGCAACTGATTGTCGGCTTCGCAGCTACGCCGCAATCAGTGGGTCTCGTGCCGGGAATCCTTATTCCGAACTTCGGCTCATTGTTCTTAACCCACATCATCACACCGCCTGAATCATAAAATGAAAAGATACCGCCGTTCAGCTTGGTTTCATCCCATGCCGTGCCAGTATCATCGGTTGCATCAGAGGCAACCTTGTTTTTTATCATTGCCTCGATGGTGAGTTCCGTCCCCGCCAGGCTTGGCGGAAGATCCTTGTTTCCGGAGGCGTTCCATACGGCTCCCAGCTTATAACACGCTTGAGGTTCGCCAAGTGGATCTGCAGAAGAATCGCAGACACTCAGATCAGTCGCGTTATTCGCATCATACTCGGAAGCGCTGCTTAAGTCAACCGCATAATTCCCTTCGTCGAGCAGATCGATTTTCTGTTGCGGGCCTATGCCGCAACTTACGATGAATCCCAAAGACAGGACAATAACAGCAGCAGTCAAAATTAACAGCGATTTACTTTTAACTTGCTTCGACATTTTCATGGTATCCCCTCCTGCAAAGGTTATTAAATTTAATTATCATAATCGGGCAAGACGTTTACAAGACGTTTAACTATACATATTTCTCCTGGAAATGTCAAGGTTTTTCGAAAAATTTCCGCAAATTCAACCGGTTAATAAATCGGTAAACTTTTTATCTTTCCAGAATACCTTTCCGGATCGAGTTCAGCGGCCTTATCCGCATGTCTGCGGGCGTTCTCCATGTCGCCGGCCCTGACGTATGCCTGCGCGATGTTGAAGTGAAATTCAGCGTTTCCCGGGGAAATATCCAGCAGTTCCCTGTAGAACCGAAGCTCCCTCTCAAAGTTCTTCATCTCGGCGGAAGCCCCGGCGAACACTAAAAGCTCGTCAATGGAAAACACCGGTTTTCTGCCGGAAGATATATCGTCGTCCCTTGACATCCTGATCCTCCTGACCGCCTCCATCGCCCGGTTCAGTATATCCTCCCGGGACGCAAGGAGCCCGCCCAGGGCCAGCTTTAAACGTGCGGTATCATTCCGCGGGTCGGCATCAACATCCGGTGCAAGAGAAATGATGTCGCCGTAGCCATTCTTCAGGATATAATTGTCTGCCAGCGCGTAATAAAGCCACTCATAATCGGGATTTATCCTGAGGCACTGCTTAATCAGGGATTCCCCCCTCGCAATAAAAGAAGGATCAAAAAAGGCTGTTTTCTGATAAAGTTTGATTAAATACGTCCAATATGTCAAATTGGTCGGGTCCGCTGAAACCAGCCTTTTCATTCTTTTCAGCGTCATCTCAATAAATTTCGATACATTTTTCCCGGTAAAGAGTTTATTGTTTAGTATAAAAGTGGACACCTTGTACATCTTTATGGTGATCTCGGGCCCGCCGAATGTGCCGTATGACAGGGCACTGGAGAAATCATCAGAGATTGCGGAGAATGATACGTAATTCCCCTTTGATGGAGCGGACATGCGGTTTGACAATTGAGCAACCTTCATGGGTTTGTAATTGGCAAAATAAACAGCGGCGGAAAAAAACAGCAGGGCGCAAACAGTCGCGGCGATGAATTTAAGTTTAATCCTTTCCGGTTCCGCACATTCAAGGGGGCCGGGATTATCGATATGTGACAGATATGCCAGCAAGGCAAAAAATATCAGGTATGTGCTGATGGTGTCGAAAATAAAGAGGTTCTGTATAAAATAAACGGAAAGAGCCGTTGCAATAACGGCGGTCTCGTTTCCTGCAATTATGTTTTCGCGGTATGCCCCCCTCAGACAATAAAATGCGCCGCCGAAAATCAACAGATAGGAAAACAGTCCCGCAAAACCGGCATTGACCAGCCAGTGCAGAACAATATTGTGTGCCCGGTCCATCCAGCCCCACATCATGTCACCGTAGGGAACGGGTGTAATGGAATATACGTTGATTAAATTTTCCTGGCCCCAGCCCAGTGCGGGCCTTTCTTTAACGCCACTCCATGCCACCTCCCATGCCCTGAGTCTTGATTGTACCGACCTGCCCGTGAGCATCCTCTCGAATCTTGAGAGGGTCTTCTCATCGCCGGAACGCGGGAAATATGTCCTGTCGCCACGGACAAATTCCCGGTTATCAAGGCCGAGCCAAAGGGCCGGCAGAAGAAGAGCGGCGGCCATGGATAAAGGAACGGCCTTCCTCAAAATCTTCTGTCCGGTCACCCCTGATTTTGCATATATGAAAAAAAGACCTAAAACAACCACTCCCGCAACCACGGACAGTATGGCCCCCCTTGTGGCCGTCAGATAGATAGTTGCAAGGTGCAATGCAATAATCAGGAGATACAGGAGTTTCATGTAAACCCTCGCCGTGTTGCACCATGCGATCAATGCGAGGAAGACCGACAGCAGCAGGTAGGAGGCGAGAAAAGGGGGATTGCCCAATGTGCTTGAAACCCTCCCGCCGTATGCCGGGATTACAATGCCGACGGAAGGAATGATATAGGCATATAAAGCCACGATTGCGCTTACCGCCACAAAGATGTTGAAAAAAAGCATCCATTCCTTTTTCGTTCCCAGGACGCTTGTCAGGATCATGAAATAAACAACCAGATGCAGGATCGTGATATAACCTTCCATACGTTCATAGTTCGACCAGAAGCTCTTATACGGATTAACTCCGGTCATATCCGCCAGGCCGACAATAACGGTAAATACCAGGACCGACAGCAGTATTGCAGAGCTTCGCGGACGATACCGCCGGTTTAAAACCATAAGTCCGGCCCACAAAACAGCGGCGGCCTCGATCAGAATCCTGAATGCAAAGTTCTTACCGGTAACAAAGGGAAACACCATCGATGTGGAGATGTAAAACGGTATAAGAGGAATTAAAAAAACAAGTATCTTTATTCCCCGCAGGCAAAACCTCTCTGTTTTTTCATACTTTCCACGAAACATGTTGGCAATCCTCAATATATAACTTAACCTTACAGTGGCATAAAAATGCCGCCCCCCGGCAGGAGAGTCCGGCGGAAAAGCTTTATCCGCGATACCTTGGAGAGTATTCCGCACGGCTTATCGACATCCTTTGGAATTTCACTCTCCGTTACGTCCTGCAATAAAGACATATTTCCGATATCCCATCGCTTTATAAA
>JALSHG010000099.1 GCA_026982355.1 Thermodesulfovibrio sp. | reverse complement strand
ATCTTCATCACCGCGGGCCTCGGACACGGTGGATTCTCCGGGTTTCTTTTTTTTCTTCTCAGCCATCGGCAACACCTCCTTCTCCCGATATCCGGAATCAATACTGCAAGTTGTATAAAAGTATCACTGTCAGGAGGGGTGTCCCCCCTTATCATGATTATGCGACAATACTGTTAATGTGAACTGTTTGCTGCAAAACCCGGTTGAGGTAACAGAATATATATTCCCTTATTATAGATTGTATCACCCCTGTCAAGAGCAAATTCGATATTTCCACGGGAAAGAGAGGCGTGTCGGATAAGAAATATTGCTAAGGCGATAAGATATTTTAATGGTCTGCTTGTCCCTGGCGCAGAAATTCACCCGATGGCTGAAAAATATGTGGAAAAATCGATATGCAATTAAGTATAATCATAAACAGGTCACTTTAACCCTGTTTATTTCCACTCAATGGAACGGATGGGGGTTTGGCGCGGACGTTCCATTGAGTGGAATGATACCACAGGTCATTAAGGCCCGGTTGATCAGCAACAGCGCTGATCGATCGGGCCTTTTTTCTGCTGTGCCGGCAGGGTTTTTGTGATCGATACGAACCAAGGAGGTTTATTTCATGAACGCTTTTGACCGTAAGTTGATGGAGACCGGACATTATCCCCTGAGGGCGAGGGAGATCAGCACCCTTGTGGTGAACCTCGGGAACAGGTGCAATCTCCGGTGCAGCCACTGTTTTGTGGAGGCGTCGCCCGAGAGGACGGAGGAGATGTCCCCGGAGACGGTGAACAGGGTTCTTGATGTCCTGGGGGAGAACCGTGAAATCACGCTGCTTGAGGTGATGGGCGGAGCGCCTGAGTTGAGCCCGCATTTCAGGTATATCGTAAAGTCCGCCCTCGGGCTTGGCAAGGATGTCAAGGTTCCCTCGAACCTGGCGGTATATTTTGAGCCGGGCATGGAGGATATCCCGCGGTTCCTTGCCGAAAACAGGGTCAAGATTCTCGCCTCCCTGCCTCATTACACGGAGGAGGTTGTGGACAGGCAGCGGGGACGGGGGACATACAAAAAGGCGATCGCTGCACTGAAGATGCTGAATGGTCTCGGCTACGGGCGTGAGGGAACGCCGCTCGAACTGGACATACTGTTCAACCCTGCGGGGACATCCCTGGCCCCTGACCCGCAGATACTGGAGACGGCTTTCAAGGACAACCTCCGGGAAATGCACGGTATAACATTTAATCGTCTGTATCCCCTCACCAACATACCTGTCGGCCGCCTGGGAAAATCACTGTCACAGGAGGAAAAGGATGCGTATATGAGAGAACTCCGGGAGAAATACAATCCGGAAACGGTTAAAACCCTGATGTGTTCATACCTGATCAGCGTTTCACCCGAGGGCAGGCTCTTTGACTGTGATTGCGCCCAGATGCTGGGGGTGCCGCTGAAAAACGGGGGCTTGCACATAGACGAATTCGACTACGGCACGCTGAGCACGCGGGAGATAGCGACAACCCGGCATTGTTTTACGTGCACGGTGGGGATAGGGCAGAGCTGCGGGGATGTTCCGGAAGTCGAACTCAGTGCCGCATAAGCGGGCGATGTTTTTATGCCATTGCAAGGTAAAAGAGAGGAGGATTTCATGAAACGGACGTTAAAGGGATTGACCGGCATAATTGCCGCGGCAGTAATCATTCTGGCAGGATTTGTTTTTTCCGGCTGTGAAAAGACGGGCCCGAAAGAGACATTCATGATAGGTGTGAGCGCTCCGCTTACTGGGAACGTCGGATTTGTCGGCGTGGGGATGAAAAACGCGATGCTGCTGGCAAAGGACAGGCTCGGCGATACGAAATACAATTATGAGTTCATATTCGAGGACAGCCAGTTTGACCCCAAGGTGGCGGCCGGCGCCGCGCACAAACTTATCAGCATTGACAAGGTTGATGCCATTGTATCCGTCGGTCACGGCGGGCCCATCATCTCCCCCCTTGCGACGAAAAACGATATAATCCATTTTTCCATCTCGATTCAGCCGTGGCTGGCCGAAGGTGACAATAATTTCCTTCACTGGGCCCCGTCAAAGGAGCTGAACAGGGTGCTTGTGGAGGAACTCCGGAGAAGGGACATCAAGAGGGTCGGGGTTTTCAGAACGGTTTCCTTTGAGGGCTGGGCGGTATACATGGATGATTTCAACAAGAGGCGCAAGGGTACGGGCATAAAGCTTGTAAGCGACCAGACCTTTCAGGACGGTACAAAGGACTTCCGCGAGTTAATCCTCAAGGCAAAAAAAACCAACCCCGATATTTACCTGCTCCTTGCCCAGACCCCTGAACTGGAGATACTGGCAAAGCAGATAAAAGAGGCCGGTATCGACACGCCTATGACCTCGATAGAATCATTTGAGGCCACAAAGGAGACAGACCTGTTCGAGGGGTACTGGTATGTAAGCGCAATGTCGCCAACCAGTGACTTTACGGATGCCTACAAACGGAAATACCACGACAAGCCCCCGGTGGCGGCAGCCAATGCGTATGACATAGTCAATCTTATCGTCACCGCCGTGGAAAAGACGGGGGCCGGCCTGCCGGGAAAGCCGCCCACTGCGGAGATTTCAAAGGAACTGAGAAAGATAAAGAACTTTCCCGGTGCGCTGGGCGACCTGGTAGTCGGGGATGACGGCATAGTGTTGTCCGGGGTGCAGTTGAAGATGATTAAAAACGGCGGGCATGTCGTGCTGGAGTAGTAACACGGCCTTTGCGTCTCCCGGCGCACCCGGCGGCTGAGAGAGAGGTTTTTATGGGTTATCTGATTCACATTGCAATCTTATTCGCCATTTACTCGATTCTCGGTCTGAGCCTGAATCTCATAGTGGGATACACGGGCCTCTTCTCCATGACCCATGCGGTCTTTTACGGGATCGGCGCTTACACGACCGCCCTGCTTCTGACGGTAAAGGGAATGGACTTTTTCGCTTCGGTGGCAGCGGGGGTGATGATCGCTGTTGTTATAAGCCTGATTTCCGGGATAGTGTTAAGCAGGTTCAGCGACGACTATTATGCCATTGTCTCCCTGGGCTTCGGCGTGATCGTGTATGCGGTGTTTCTGAACTGGCAGGATCTGACAAGGGGGCCCTTCGGGATCCCGGGGATCGGGAGGCCGTCTGTGATGAACTTTGTTTTTTCATCGGGCGGGAGTTTTCTCATCCTGTCCATGACGGCCCTCGGGCTTGTGTTTCTTGCATCGCGCTTTATCGTCAGGTCGTCCTTCGGCAGGGTGCTGAAGGCGATCAGGGAGGATGAAAAGGCCATAAGGGTTTTCGGATACAACACCACATACTACAAGCTCGCAATCTTTGTAATGGTCGCCATGATGGCGGCCGTCGCCGGCTCCCTGTATGCTTCATACCTGACGTTTATCGGCCCGTCGATTTTCATGCTGAGGGAGTCGATATTCATACTCGCGATTATCATCCTGGGCGGCCTTGGAAGCCTCGGCGGCTCCATCATCGGTGCCCTGTTCATGATACTGCTTCCCGAGGTCCTCCGCTTTGTGGGCCTGCCGTCCAGCATCGCGGCCCAGATGCGCCAGGTGATTTACGGTGTCATACTGATCGTGCTGATGCTTTACAGGCCTCACGGTCTGATCGGCAAATACAGGATGTAACATTATCCTTGATGTTGCATAAACAGGCAGGGGAGTCCGCCCTAAAACTTCCACCGGACTCCCCTGCCCGCAGGCGGTATTTTTATGCAACTGTAAGGTTTATCTCAAAAAATGATAAGATTGATAGTGAGAGAGCGGAGGAGTCCGCCGTAAAACCTCCGGACTCTCCCGCTCCGCCGCCGGTATTTTATGCAACCGTAAGTTTATATCCGTCAGGGGATGAAAAAGGAAAAGATCAGTTGTTTTAAGTGCGTCCATTTTTATGTCACGTGGGATGAGAGGTTCCCGCGGGGATGCAGGGCGATGAATTTCAAATCCAGGCAAATGCCTTCAACTGTTGTTTACCGGTCATCGGGTATCCGGTGTCTGAAGTTTAAACCACCGGAGACACGGCAATTCTGACACTCTTCTGACACAGGGAGCAACCCTTAATGTTGCATAAGCAGGCAGGGTGGCCCGGCGTAAAGCCACCGGGCTCCCCTGCCTGCAGGCGGTGTTTTCATGCAACTGTAAGGTTATGTTGCCTGTCGCTCACATGGAAAAAGACCGGCGGCCTGCCGGCATATTTACAGATTCGGATTTATCTGCTAAGGTTTTTATTGTATAAGGACCCGTTGCCGCCCGGTGTTGTCAGGGGGCGGCAACGGCAAGTGTTGTTTTCAGAGGAAAGGAGGCCGGATGGTCATATCGGGGTTGCTGGTGAACACGCTTCCGGAAAAGCTGGATCAGGTGAAAAAAGAGCTTTCCGGTATCAGGGGCGTGGAGATAAACAGCGTTGTCGATGATTACAGGATCGTGGTGGTTATGGAAGCCGAAAGCGTGGAGAGGGAGATCGCCGTTTCAAATCATATAGCCGGCATGGACGGCGTTTTGAGTGTAAATTTGGCTTATCATAACTTTGAAGAGGAGGGAAAGACATGCAACTGAGCCGGAGGAAGTTTTTAAAGGCTGCTGCAGCGGCTGCCGCACTGAGCGCGGCAGGGGTTTCAACGGATATCCTGGGCCTTGCAGGAGATGCGGGCGCCGACCCCGGGGGTATCAGGTGGACCAAGGCGCCGTGCCGTTTCTGCGGTACCGGGTGCGGGGTCATGATCGGCGTGAAAAACGGCAGGATCGTTGCAACCAGGGGCGACCCCCAGTCACCGGTGAACCGGGGACTTAACTGTATAAAGGGATACTTCCTCGCCAAGATCCAGTACGGCAAGGACCGCCTTACAATGCCCCTCATCAGAAAGAACGGCGGAATGGCGGAGGCGTCATGGGATGAGGCGCTCGATCTCATTGCATCAAGGTACAGCGAGGCGCTTGACAGGTACGGTCCGGAATCAGTGGCCATGTTCGGTTCAGGGCAGTGGACGATATGGGAGGGGTATGCAGCCTCCAAGTTCGTCAAGGGCGGTATGAGGAGCAACAATCTCGATCCCAATGCAAGGTTCTGCATGGCGAGCGCGGTTGCGGCGTTCATGAGGACGTTCGGCAAGGATGAACCCATGGGGTGCTATGATGATTTTGAATATGCCGATACATTTTTCACCTGGGGCGCCAACATGGCCGAGATGCATCCCATACTGTATTCAAGGCTGACCGACAGGAAGATGAAGTTTATACATGTAAGGCACGTGGACCTCGGCACACAGGTGACCAGAACGTCTTCATCCGCTGATATCATGATCCTTTTTAAGCCGCAGACCGACCTTGCCGTAGCCAATGCAATGGCAAATGTCCTTATCAGCGAGGGCTATGTCAACGAAGAATTTGTATCACGGCATGTGGCGTTTAAAAAAGGATTGCAGGACCTGCCGTACGGCCTTGAAATAAACGGCAAAAACGACGGCGGCGCCGGATTCAGAGACAAGGCCGGGACTGTTGATTTCGAAGAGTATAAAAGATTCGTTTCAAAATATACTCCTGAATATGCCTCGCGCTTAAGCGGGGTGCCGGCCGGGAAGATTGTCGAAATCGCGAGGCTCTTCGGCGACCCGGCGAGAAAGACGCTCTCCTTATGGACGATGGGCATGAACCAGCACACGAGGGGCGTGTGGATAAACCATCTCGTATACAACCTGCATCTCCTGACCGGCAAGATAAGCGGGCCGGGTAACGGGCCCTTTTCACTCACGGGGCAGCCGAGCGCATGCGGCACGGCAAGGGAGGTGGGCACATTTGCGCACAGGCTCCCGCGGGGTGTGGTCATGAACCCCGCGCACAGGGCGTTTGCCGAGAAGATATGGAAGCTGCCCCCCGGCACCATCAACCCCAAGCCGGGTTACCATTCCGTGGAAATGGCGAGGGCTTTCGACAGGGGCGACATAAAGTGCCTCTGGGTGATGTGCAACAACTATTTCCAGGCCCTGCCCAATGTGCTCAGGTACAGGGCGGGTGCGAAGAAGGAAGGCCGTTTCCTCGTTGTATCCGACCCGTATCCGACAAGGTCGACGG
The DNA here is from genome assembly GCA_026982355.1 of Thermodesulfovibrio sp. Taxonomy (GTDB): domain Bacteria; phylum Nitrospirota; class Thermodesulfovibrionia; order UBA6902; family UBA6902; genus JAADFS01. The sequence goes on along the minus strand of JALSHG010000099.1, from coordinate 4,575 downwards.
AACTCGCCGATGTGGTGCTGCCGACCGCGATGTGGGTTGAGAAAGCGGGGGCATACGGAAATGCCGAAAGAAGGACGCAGTTCTGGGAAAAGGCCGTTGATCCCCCCGGGGAATCGAAGTCCGACCTCTGGCAGATAATCGAGGTTGCAAAAAGGATGGGATACGGCCGGCTGTTTGAGTACAACCTGGCAGAATATGACGGGAAGATGGAAAAGGCCCTCTTTGAGGAGTACAGGAAGTTCGGCAAAGGCGCAGGAAAGGACCTGGCGCCCTTTGATGTCTACAGCAAGGTCAGGGGACTGAGATGGCCGGTTGTGGACGGGAAAGAGACACTGTGGCGCTACAGGGAGGGTTACGACCCTTATGTCAAAAAGGGACAGGGTTTCTATTTTTACGGCAACAAAAAGAAGACCGGAGGCAGGGCCAATATCTGGCTGTGCCCGTATGCCCCGCCGCCCGAACAGCCCGACAAGGAGTATCCCCTGTGGCTCTGCACCGGCAGGGTGCTTGAGCACTGGCACTCCGGGACAATGACACAGAGGGTGCCCGAGCTTCACAGGGCCGTGCCCGAGGCCTTTCTCTCAATGAACGCGGATGATGCAGCCGGTCTCGGCATAAAAACCGGTGACAGGGTCAGGGTCAGGACAAGAAGGGGCGAGGTTACGCTCAGGGCGGTGATAGACGGCCGCAACAAGCCGCAGAAGGGTCTTGTTTTTATGCCTTGGTTCGACGAGGAGACGACCCGGATGGCCAACAACCTGACCCTTGACGCATATGACCCGATATCCAAGCAGGCGGACTTTAAAAAGTGCGCGTGCAGGGTTGAAAAGGTGTAGTCTGTTTTTATGCAACTATTCAAGGCCGGTAAAAAAGGAGGACTCCGGGATGTCAAAGAGGTCAATAAATATCTTGCTTGCTGTATTTATTCTCGTATTAAGCGTATCCGTATATGGATGCATAACAATTCGGAAACAGGCGGCAACCGCCGGGGGGGCGATCCTCATACCCGGGACATTAGAGGGCGCTCCGCCTTTTATTCCTCACGATGTGGAGGACGAGCAGGCATGCCCGGACTGCCACAGGCTGGGTGAGAACGAGGCCGTGATCACGCCTCATCCCGACAGGGTCAACTGCGTGCAGTGCCACATCACCCAGGACATGAGCGTAAAGCCGTTTGTTGAGAACACCTTTTGAGATTTACCTTAACCGTAATGTTGCATAAGCCTGCGGGAGAGTCGGGAGGTTTTGCAACAGTCTCTCCTGCAGGCGTATGCGATTTTCATGCAACTGTGAGCTTATTCTGTCACAGATCATGACTGGAAAGCGGCACAGGAGCCGCACCAAAACAACAGATCTCATCCCGAACCACCCGGGAAATCCTGAAAAAGAGAAACCGCCTGCTTTCATTGTCTTCCAACCGTAAACCCGGAACTTTGAACCCGAGCAGTTACGCTGAATCGACCTTAAGGGAATACCCCGCATGTTGTCTATTTATGGGAAATAGTGATAAATTTATAAATCGTGTCCATATTCAGTTTCAAGGAGTAATTGTCCCGGTACCAAATGAAAAAAAAGTCCTGGTTTTTCAATTTAGTGCTTTTGTTTTCTTCACTGTTGTTCTGTTTCATAACTGCTGAGATCGCTCTCCGGATTGTATTGTTTGGTGATATCGGGTTTTTAAATAATATCCCCATACTGGCCAGGCAGAGAAACCCTGCTTATTATGTGGACGGCAACTCTGAAGAAGAGTTCGGCAAGCTGGCCTGTCATCTGAACAGAAAGGCGTGCGGGAAAAAAGAGGTGCACCCGCTTCTGGGATGGACAGGGAATTTTTCCCCCGACAACTACCTGCATAACGAGGCCGGGCTGGTCGGTTCACGGAAACCTGTGCTTCTTTACGGAGATTCCTTTGCCCGTTGTGTCGGGGGCACGACGTGTTTCCAGGATTTTCTGGATGCGGACGAGGAGTTTTCAAAAGATTATTATCTGCTTAACTACGGGGTGATAGGATACGGGCTGGACCAAATCTATCTGCTGTTGCGTGAATCCGTCGGCCGCTATGACAACCCCTTTGTCATAGTAAGCCTTATGACGGAAGACCTTGACAGGAGTTCGCTGACATATTTCAACAGCCAGAAGCCCCACTTTGAAATCGTCAACGGCAGGCTCGTGCTTCAAAGGCCGCTGATGATAGAACCGCAGGAGTTCTTTTCACAGCACCCTCCCGGGATAACCTCGTATCTCTACAGGAGGGTACTGTACAGTAATTTCCTCAAGGCCATTTTGCCGGAACAGATCATTTCCTTTCTGAAGCGGGATGAATACTATATTCAGAAGAAAATCAGGATTAATGAGAGGATTATCGATGAAATCATAAAAGAATTGAGAGACAGGGAACTGGAGTTCGTGTTTCTGGTTTTTCATCATCGCGGCAATTTGTACAAGGATGACTGGAGGGATATATTTATCAGGAAAATGCTGGACGAACACAAGGTTCCCTATATCTGGGCAAAGGATATTGTCAGGGAATATGACGGCATCAGGGATGACCCTCTTTATATTCCCGACGGGCATCCTGCCGATTTGTATAACAGATTGATTTCAGACGAAATAAAGAAGGTTGTTTCAGAGTAAGGACTCCCCTGCGGGAAGAACAATTCCTTTCCATGCCGTTTACCCGCAGATGTTGGCGTCAAAATCATTCGTCCATGATGATTCCGGTTGTTCGTCAGTCCACGGTTTAGCCACCTGTTGCCACAGGTCTGGACTTCTGCCAATATTGATTAATCTCATATACCCCGCCGTCTCTGCGGCGGGGAGGTTCATTCCCCCCCAGCCTCTCCCGCCCGCCCCGGTTTATGCGGCGTTGAGATTTATTTCTTATGAACATGGAGAAAATGGCTGTCCGGCCTCGGGGGCGGATTCGGAACGGCTTCCGCAAGGCTAAAGTTATGCGCTTGAAAATGCGATATTAACTTATATATGCATGAGACTGCAAGGAGATGGGCCCTGAAATGTCCGTGAAATCCTCTGAAAAAGGGGCGAGAGCCGGGAGGTTTTTGATTCCCGGATTCCGCCTCGCCGTTTTTTTCGTGCTTGCGTGTGTCCTGTTTTTTGCCCCCCGTGCATCTCATGCAGCGGGAAACAGCGGTATAGATGTTGTGCTGGTTATGGACAGCTCGGGGAGCATGAAGAAGACCGACCCCCTGTTCCTGCGCATACCGGCGGCCAAGATGTTTATTTCACTGCTGGACGCGGACGACCGGGCGGCTCTCATAAGCTTCAGTGACAGGAGCTATCCCGTCGCCTACCTGACGCCGCTTGACAGTGAAGGCAACAAGGCGGCTCTCCTCGGCGCGACCGACAGGATCACCTCCAGGGGGCTTTACACGAACCTGTACGATGCACTGAAGGGGGGGCTTGATGTCCTGTCCATGGACGGGGATACCGGAAGGCCCGGCGTGATGATACTCATGTCCGACGGCATGATGGACACAGGCGACCCTGATGAAGACAGGGTGCTTGCCGGCAGGATTGAAGACGAACTTGCCGGCGCGCTCAGGGACAGGAATATCAGGGTCTTTACAATTGCATTCACCGAACAGTCGGATGCGGACCTGCTCCGCAGGATATCAAAACGAACAGGGGGGTTTTTCAATCTTGCGCTTACGGACAGGGATTTCCACCTGATATTCACCTCAATATTCGAAAGCCTCAAGGGGCCGGATATGCTTCCCGTGACCAGGAACGGCTTTTTTATAGACGGCTCCATTGAAGAGGTCACCATTATTGCAAATAAAGGAAGTCCTGACACTAAGATACGCCTGAACTCCCCCGATGGCCGGAGCTACACATATAACGAAAAAAAGGAAGGCGCCGACATCAGGTGGTTCGTGTCAAACAACTTTGACATGATAACAATAAAAAACCCCGCTGAAGGCAGGTGGGAGATACTCTTCAGCACAGGGGAAAACAACAAGGCTTATGTAATCACCGACCTCAGCCTGCGGACGAACTTCGACCGGTTGTATGTAGCCTATGGAGAGCCGGCGGATATCGACATATGGCTTGAAAAGGACGGACAACCCATAACAGAGGAGGAGATTCTCGATAAAATAGATTTTTATATCGAGCTGACCGCACCTGACGGCAACACCATGAAGCTGAAGCCGTTCAACAGGGGAAACGGCATCTTTCAGCGGAGGATAGCATCCTTTAATAAAGGGGATTACAGTCTCAGGATAGTGGCAAAAGGCATGACGTTTGAAAGGCAGAAGGTGTTTGTATTCAATGTCCCGGGCCCGAAGGAAGCGCCGGATGAACTGCCCCCTGCCGCGACATCCGGTGAAAGCAGGGCGGAAGGGCCTGACAAAACCGCGGCGGAGACGCAGGCCGGGGATGGCATGACGGAAGACAGCGGGACGGAAAAAGAAGAGGTGTCATGGAAGACCGTCATTGCCCGGTTTCTTATTATCAACATCGTGCTCTTCATCGCCGGCGCCGTGTATTTCAAAAGAAGGGATTTAAGGGCTCTTATGAGCTTGAGCGCATTAGAGAGGGTGAGAGGTTTTGTCC
>JALSHG010000098.1 GCA_026982355.1 Thermodesulfovibrio sp. | reverse complement strand
TCTCTCCGCTCGATGTGACGGACGGAGGACTTTTGCAAGAGTCTCAATTATTGATTTACTGCTCTTGTCCTCCATGCCGTCTCTCCCGGCTTTAATCCATACGCGCTTCGACTTTGACGTTTCCGTGAGGGTGCTTGCCGTATTCTCCACGAATTGCCCGTGTTGTGATATGCTAATAAACCTTAATGTTGCACAAGCCGGCAGGGGGGTCCGCCGTAAAACCATCTGACTCTCCAGCCCGCGGGCGGTGTTTTCATAACACTGTAAGGTTTATGCAACTGTAAAGTGAAAACAGATGACCGAACGCGAATCCGGAATCAAAGGCGGCAAAGAGGATAACCTCACGGCGGGGGCAAGGGGCGGAGCGGTTGCATTCGTATTAAAGACGTCATCCACTCTGCTGAGCTTTTTAAACCAGATCATACTTGCGAGGATCCTGGGCGCCGGGGGGCTCGGCGAAGTCATGCTTGCCCTGAGCGTGATAAACATATCCGCTATGCTTGCAAAGTTCGGCATGGAAGGCGCGATGATGCGCTTCATTCCCCTGTACATCGAGAAAGGGGACGAGGCGCGCCTGAAGGGGACAATATACTTCGCACTTAAATTCTGCATCATGCTCTCTGTATTCTTCGTATTTCTCGTGTGGCTGTCCTCGGGGTTTATCTCCGCCTCGGTATTTCATTCAGAGGGGCTCCTGAAGCTGCTGCCCATTGCAGCCGTAGCCATACCGGCCAATGTCCTGTATGATGTGACAGGCGGCATTTTAAGGGGGTACAGGGAGACGTTCAGGGCCCTGCTTCCGCAGTTTCTCATTTCGCCTTTCCTGAGGCTGGTGATATTCCTCCTGTTGAGCATAAGAGGCGGCACCCCCTTTTATGCCGTAACCGCGTTTGTCGCCGGTGAGATCATCGCAATGTTTTTCTCGCTGAAGTTCCTGTCCGCAAAGACAGGGAAGATCGGAACCCGGGTGCGGAAAAGTGAATACAGGGAGGTTCTGGATGTTGCGTTTACAATGATATTCACGGGCCTCAGCCTGTTTCTGTTTACGCAGGCTGACATATGGATAGTCGGAATGTTCACCACAACGGAGTCCGTGGGCATATACGGTGTGACCGTGCGTCTCGTAACGCTGGTGGCTTTTTCCCTCGGGGCCTTTTCCACCATCATCCCGCCCATTATGTCATCAGTGCATGCATCGGGCGACATGAACGAACTGAAAAGGGTGGTAAGAGAGAGCACCCGCTGGATACTCAGCACTGCAATGCCCATAATCCTGATTCTCACCCTTGAGGGCAATCTTATCCTGAAATATTTTTTCGGAGACGAATTCATATCCGGATACACGGCCCTGCTCATCCTGTGCGCAGGACAATTGATAAACGCCGGGTCGGGCCTAGTGGGCTATTTGCTGCAGATGACCGGCGGGCACAGGAGCCTGATGAAGATTACGGTCTTCTGGGGGATTCTCAATGTGCTGCTGAATACGGTCCTGGTGCCGGTGTGGGGCATTGCAGGCGCGGCGCTGTCAACATCCTTCTGCCTTGCCATGGTAAACGTCACGGCGGTTTTCGTGGTTTACAGGAAACTGTCGGTCTACACCCTGGCAAAGGGAGCGGGGTTTGATATGATTTTCATTGCCGGTGTTGCGGCTGGTTACGCCGTTTGCACTTACAGCGGTTATCCCGCGGGACAACATCTTCTCCTGGCAGCCGCACTTGTCATTTACATATCCAGGGCCGTGTATAATAACGACCTCCCGTGGCGCCTCCTGCTGCGGGGCGGTAAACCCTGATGTGGCACGAGCAGGGGAGTCCGGCGTAAAACCCCGGACTCCCCTGCTCCGCCGCCGGTATTTTATGCCGCTGTAAGGTTTATTTTATCACCATGACGCTTACACCTGCGGATTTCTTCAACACCTCAACCGTCACATCCTCACCATAACGCCTGATGACAAGTTCCACGCTCGTTGTTCCGGTTACGGAGAGGTTCCTTATGGTCAGATGATCCAGGAATTCCGGTAAAGTGGGCTGCCTGAATATCACCCGTTCACTGCCGGATTCAAAGTCAAGCCCGAGGGAGGCCTGAAGCATCAGCAGGAGTGAACCGGACGCCCATGCCTGAGGCACGCAGGCAACCGGGTAAAGGGTGGGGGGTGCCCCCCTTCTCCTGGTGAAACCGCAGAAGAGTTCGGGAAGGCGTTGAAACTCCATGAACACCGATGCATCGAAGATGGCCGAGAAAACCTTCCTGAAATGCCTTCTTAATCCTATGGAGGCCAGCCCGTAAGCTATGATTGCATTGTCATGCGGCCACACGGAGCCGTTGTGGTACGACATCGGGTTATAGAGCGCCTCGCGTGAGCTGAGGGTCCTTATTCCCCATCCGGAAAAGACCGCATCCGATGTCAGTGTCTCCGCCACTCTCACGGCCCTGTCATGATCCGCGATTCCGGTGAAGAGGACATGCCCGGCATTGGAGGCCACCACCCTGCAGGGTTTCTTTTCTCCGTCGAGCGCAAGCACGTAGGTGCCCATTTCCTCATCCCAGAACGTCCTGTTGAATTTCTCCTTCAGTTCCCCGGCCTCTTCAAGAAGCCTCTGCGACAGTTTCTCCCTGCCCGTCAGAGCGGCCAGCATGGCCGCCTCTTTTTTTGCCGCATACTGGTAAGCCTGAACCTCACAGAGGGCTATAGGTCCTTCGGCGAGCGATCCGTCACGATGGAAAACGGAATCATGGGAGTCCTTCCATCCCTGGTTCCGCAATCCCCCGGCGTCCGGTACGTACTCTATAAAACCGTCATGGTCTATGTCACCGTAATCCTTCATCCAGGCAACAGCCGCCTCTATATTGTCACGGATGTCAAGTATGAACCGGGTGTCCCCGGTCCTCCTCCAGTAAGCACCTGCAAGCATGATAAACAGCGGGGTTGAGTCGACGCTGCCGTAATAAAGCCCGAAAGGAATCTCGCCCAGCGCCGCCAGCTCGCCTTTGCGCACCTCGTGCAGAATCTTGCCGGGCTCCGCGGCCCTGGCCCTGTCCACGCTCTTTGCCTGCCTTGCGGCAAGATAGCTGAGCACTCCCCGCGCAAGGCCTGGCCTTATCCACAGCGTCTCCAGCGCCGTGATTATTCCGTCCCGGCCGAAGGGCGTGCAGAACCAGGGGATGCCGCCGTAAGGGTAAGCGCCTTCACCGGACTCGGTAAGCATCATGTTTATGTCCGACAGCGAACGGTTGACGGACCTGTTGAACAATTCATTGGAGGTTTCCACGTCTGCGCTGTTTCTGGTTTTTTCCCTCAGCCTGCGGCGTGACTTCTTCAATGCATCCGTGAAATTCACAGGCGTGCAATTCCGGTTGTCCGTGACACACGCGATCGTAAAGTAAATCTCCCTGGCGCCGCCCGGCTGCAGGGGCAGAAGAAACGAGAACGATTTGTTATGGAACGATTCCGGTTTTTCAGAGACCGTAATGAGGGTCTTCCTGGTGACGCCGTCAAGCCCCTCGTATGAGAGTTCCACCGTATTGCCTGCATATTTTATCGGCTGGTGCCGTCCCTCCCGTTTTCTCTTAAGGCCCCTTACCTCGAATATATCCTTGAAATCCGCGTCAACGAGTATGTCGAGGGTGACGGTTACGGCCTTCCGTCCGAAATTTCTTACCCTGATGTGTTCGAGATACCGCGTCTCGTTCAGTATCTTTGAACGCATGATGTGGAGCAGGTCTTTTGATACAAGGAGACGGTCCTTTGCATAGAGGTCCGGGTTCGTCAGGTCCACGGTCAGCAGGATGTCGTCCTCATCGACATTGGAACTGAGAAAAAGCGGTCTCAGGCCGTTTATCCTCAACTCATACAGTGATAGAAACCGGGTGCCGCCGAAATACAGCCCCTGCTCATTCCTTCCGACCGGTAATATGTCGCCGAAACGGTTGAAGACTCCGAATATCTCACCATCCTTGATTATGAGTTTTGAAGGATCGAGGATGGAAGATGTGGCTGATATATAATACTTGTCGTTTATTATACTGAAGTCGGGCATTGCTGCATAACGGTTCCCGAGACAATATCGCACGCCGGGCGGAATAACCTGCCCGTTTATGCAGGATCAGGATTCATATGATTTAGGGTTAATTGTGCAATTATAACATTTTAACTGCGCCTGCATTAAGGTTGAAGGGCGGACCCTCCTGCCAGCAGGTGATGTTTTTATGCAATATTCAAGGTAAAGCGATACGGCAGACACACCGGAGCACCCGGAGGGGGCTCCGGTGCATTCAGTTGTATGAATGTTGCAAATCGGCCCTGACGCCGGCGAGTTCGCGCGTCCCCGCGCCTATCTTCTTCATCAGGAGCAGGTTGTAGGTCATGAGGTAATCCCTTGCCATTCTTTCCGCTGAAAAACGTATCTCAAAGCGCTCCCTGCACAGTTTCCTTGAAAAAGCGGACAGGTCGTTTACGATGTGCCGGGCGGCCTCATCGTCATTTTCAAATATAAATCCGGTGATGCCGTGGTCAACCACTTCCGGAATGGAGCCCCTTTTCCTGGCGATCACCGGTGTGCCGCAGGCCATGGACTCGATCATGGCGAGCCCGAAAGGTTCGGGCCAGTCCACGGGATGAAGGAACGCCAGTGCGGAGCCTATCAGCGAGTTCTTTTCCTCATCATTGATCTCCCCTATAAATTCCACAAGGGAGTTGTTCAGCAGCGGCCTGATTACAGCCTCGAAATACTCCCTGTCCGCTCTGTCCACCTTTGCGGCTATCTTCAGCGGGATGCCGGTCTTGAGGGCTATATTTATGGCGGAATCCACTCTTTTCTCGGGCGATATTCGTCCGACATATACGAGATAGTCTCCGCCTTTTTCATTGAAATCGTACAGGTCTTCCGGCACGCCGTGATACACCGTTGCGATCCAGTTTGCATATGGCAGCGGTTTCCTCTGCGCATTGGATATGGATATGAGCGGGGCCTCATTGTACTCTCTGAAGATATACCTGAGGTCCCACAGGTCCAGCCTGCCGTGCAGTGTGTTTACAACGGGCAGCATGGTTCTCCGTCCGAGAACGAATCCCATGCTGTCGATATGGGAATGTATGATATCAAACTCGTCCCGGCGTTTAAGCGCCTCTTCCATTGCAAGCAGGTGCAGGCTCACCGGGTCCGCGCAACGGCTTTCAAATCTCAACGCCCGTTCAAACAGCGGAACGAGCCTCGCCGACGTCCGTGAATCAGCGGATGCGAAAAGGACAACTTCATGCCCCATCTTCACCAGTTCCTCGGTAAGATACGAGACTATCCTTTCCGTCCCCCCGTATAATTTGGGAGGCACGCTTTCATACAGAGGAGCAATCTGGGCTATTCTCATAACAGTTCCCTCCTTTCCCGTAGTATGATTCCGCGCTTTCTCTTAAGAACACTCCTCTTCAGCGCTCACGGCCTGAGAGCGCTGATTTTTTATTTACAAAAATTTTCCACAAAAGTCAATGATTTTTCACCTGCGCGAAAGCAAGACATATGCCAGGGAAGCAACCATTTAATTAATTACAATAACTTACAGCAGATAAAACGGAAAGCGGAGCGCAGGGACAAAGCCGGCACGTAAAGGGCCGGGACATACTGGCCATAATGAGGACAGAATGTCCTGCTTTCCCTGCCGGCGGAGGAGTCCGGCGGAAAGCCTTTATAAAGCGACGGACTTCTGTAAATATGCCGGGATGCATTACAGGCGGAATATTTCCAATGAAAAAATATTTATGTTACAATTTACCCTGACATTGCCTTAACCTTAATGTTGCATGAATGTGCAGGAGGGAAGATGTATGCAGATTAAGGACCTTATCAGGAAAAACAGAAGTTACCGCCGGTTCCGCGGGGATGAAAAAATAAGGGCGGCAACGTTGAAGGGCCTCGTGGACCTCGCGCGGCTGTCCGCGTCGAGCGCGAACCTGCAGCCGCTGAAATATTGCCTTTCCTCCGACTTCAGGACAAATGAAAAGATATTCCCCTGTCTGAAATGGGCGGGGTATCTTAAAGACTGGGACGGCCCTGCCGAAGGTGAGAGGCCGCCTGCTTATATAATTATCCTGGGTGATACACGCATCAGTAAGAGTTTCGGATATGACGCGGGAATTGCGGCGCAGAGCATCCTGCTGGGAGCCGTGGAGAGGGGGCTTGGGGGGTGCATAATCGGCTCCGTTGACAGGAAAGCTCTCGCAAAGGCGCTCGGGATACCCGGGCATTTCGAGATACTTCTCGTCATCGCCCTCGGCAAACCCGCGGAAAAGGTGGTGATAGAGAAGGTCGGCGAATCAGGTGATATCAGATACCGGCGTGATGAAAAGGGCGTTCATCATGTGCCCAAAAGACAACTGGAGGATATAATCGTTACCCCGTGCGGTTCCTGACAGCGGAGAGATACTTCTCCGTGTTTTTCCTGATATCCCCCCTGAGAATTCCCGAAATCACCGCAACCGCATCCGCACCGGAGGCAAGCACGTCACCGGCATTGCCGGGTGTAATCCCACCTATTGCAACCACGGGGATTTTCACGCGGCTTTTGATCTTCCTCAGGGCATTCAGCCCCCTGGGCCTGCCCGCGTCTTTGGTGGCGGTGTATGACACCGGGCCGAACCCTATGTAGTCCGCCCCTGCATCCTGCGCCGCGAGCGCCTGTTTCAGGCTGTGTGTCGAGACGCCGATGAGCTTTTTCACGCCCAGTATCCTTCTTGCCTCCTCGACCGGCATGTCGTCCTGCCCGAGATGCACGCCGTCGGCATTGACCGCCATTGCAATGTCGACATAATCATTTATAATGAATGTTGTTTTGTTTTTCAGGGTGAGCGACCTGATGGAGAGCGCCTCCCTGTAGATGTCCTTCCCTGACATCTGTTTTTCCCGCAACTGGATCATCCGGATGCCTGCCGCTATCGCCCGGCGCACCGTCCGGGTATGTGACAGGCCGGAGATGTCCCTGTCCGTGATGAGATATAGAAAACCGTTGAATGCGAACAACCTGCCGAACCCTATTTGTCCCCGGCGCTGTTTTTTTCGAGAAAATGCGTGTTGAAGTTTCCGCTTATGAAGTCGGGGGAATCCAGTATCTTCAGGTAAAACGGAATAGTGGTTTTTATGCCTTCTATTATGAATTCCCTCAATGCCCTCCGCATTTTCACTATGGCTTCCGCCCTGTCCCTGCCGTGGACTATGACCTTTGCGATAAGGGAATCATAATGCGCGGGCACCTTCCACCCTGAAAAGGCCGCGGTGTCCGTCCTCACACCCTGTCCTCCGGGCGGAATAAACAGTGAGACCGTCCCGGGGGATGGAAGAAACCTCTCCGGGTCCTCCGCATTGACCCTGCACTCTATACTGTGCCCGGAAAACCCGATATCCTCCTGCCTGAGGGACAGGGGGAGCCCCGCGGCGAGTTTTATCTGCTCCTTTATGATATCCACATTCGTGATCATTTCCGTCACGGGATGCTCAACCTGTATCCTTGTGTTTATCTCCATGAAATAGATATGATTGCTGCTGTCGAGGATGAATTCTATAGTGCCGGCGTTCCTGTATTTCATGGCCTTCGCCGCCTTTATTGCTATATCGCCTATCTTTTTCCTGAACTTGGGGTTTGAAAAAATGAAGGGCGCCTCTTCAATGAGTTTCTGGTGCCTGCGCTGGATGGAGCAGTCCCTCTCGCCGAGATGTACCATGTTGCCCTTGTTGTCGGCAAGAATCTGGACCTCGATGTGCCGTATGTCGGAGAGGTATTTTTCAATGTACAGGTCCCCGTTGCCGAATGCCGCGACAGCCTCCCTCTGGGCCATCTGGTACATCTGCCTCAGGTCTTTTTCATCATGTACTATTCTCATGCCCTTGCCGCCCCCGCCTGCAGAGGGCTTGAGTATCACGGGGAATTTTATCTTCCTTGCCGTCTTCAGCGCATCCTCTTCATCCGCAACAGGCCTGTCGCTGCCGGGGACAACCGGTATGCCTTTTCTCTTCATTATCTGGCGGGCCTTTGATTTGTTGCCGCCTATGCGGATGTTCTCGGCGGAAGGCCCTATAAAGGTGATCCTTGAGGCGGTGCAGGCCTCGACGAACTGCGGATTCTCGGCAAGGAATCCATAGCCCGGATGCACTGCCTCTGCGTCCGTTATCTCTGCGGCGCTGATAATGGCGGGGATATTCAGGTAGCTCTGCGCCGAGGGAGCCGGGCCTATACAGACAGCCTCATCCGACAGCCTGACGGGCAGGGTGTTCCTGTCTATGTCGGAGTACACGACGGCCGTCCTGATGCCGAGTTCATGGCATGCCCTGATAATCCTGACCGCGATTTCACCCCTGTTGGCTATGAGAATTTTCTTAAATAAATGCATCGCTGTATTGAAAATTAAAATTCATTGAGCGGGTTCTATGAGGAAGAGGGGCTCGCCGTATTCAACGGGCTGCCCGTTTTCCACGAGAATCTTCGCAATAATGCCGTCGGTGTCGCTCTCAATCTCGTTCATGAGCTTCATCGCCTCGACAATACACAGCACCTGTCCCTTCCTGACCCTGCTGCCGACCTCCACGAAAGGATTCGCCTCGGGTGACGGCGCCCTGTGGAATATGCCGACAATGGGAGATGTCAGGGTTACAAGCCTCTGCTCCTCAGCGACCTCCTTTTCAGCTTCCGCGGCCTGGGCGGCTGTCTTGCCCGGCTGGGGCGCAACATCAAAAGACGAGAGGAACTTTTCCCTTTTGATCTTCAGCTTCGAGCCTTCCCTTTCAATCTGAATCTCTGTGATGTCGGTATCCCGCAACAGCTCTATCAGATTTTTTATTTCATCCAGTTCCATTATTTGACCCTCTCAATGTATTCCGATGTTCTCGTGTCGACTTTTATGATGTCCCCTTCATTCAGATGAAAAGGCACCTTGACGACGGCCCCCGATTCCAGCACCGCAGGCTTGCTGCTGCCGCTGGCGGTGTCGCCCCTGAACCCGGGCTCGGTTTTTTCTATCTTCAGCTCGACGAACATGGGCAGCTCCACGGTCAACGGCTCGCCGTTGTAGAGCAGTATTTTGACCTCCATATTTTCCTTCAGGAATTTTTTTGCATCCCCCAACTGCTCAAGGGACAATGGCATCTGCTCGTAAGTTTCATTGTCCATGAAATGATACAATTCGCCGTCGTTGTACAGGTACTGCATTGACCTTTCCTCGAGATTGGGGGTTTCAAATTTTTCCCCGCCTTTGAAGGAATCATCGAAGATGCTGCCCGTCTTCAGGTTCTTCAGTTTTGTCCTGACTATCGCACCACCCCTGCCCATCTTGTGGTGCTGAAAGTCTATTATTTCATGCGGCGCGCCCTTGTATTCAATCCTGGCGCCTTTCCTGAAGTCGCTCGTTGCTATCATTATATCCGTTACCTCGCTATTATCATCAGATTTCCCGTAAGAGAAGTCAGCACATCGGCCTTTTTTTTCCCGACGGCCACCATGTCTTCTATTCTTACGCCGCCGAAACCCGGGACATATATGCCGGGTTCCACGGTAAACACCATGTTTTTCTCGATTATCTCCCTGTTACGCCATGATACAACAGGTTTTTCATGAACTGCAAGCCCCACGCCGTGCCCCGTGCCGTGCCCGAAGAAATCACCGTAGCCCGCGGCCCTGATATAATCCCTGGCCGCGCCGTCCACTGCCGCGGATCTGATGCCCGGCCTTACCGATTTTATCGCCCGGTTCCGCGCCTCCAGTACGGTATAGTATAATTCTTTCTGCCTGGAAATGCTCCTGCCTCTCATGAGCACCGTTCTCGTCATATCGGAGAAGTAGCCGTTGTATTCCCCTCCCCAGTCAAAGACAACAAGATCGCCCTTTCTCAACTTCCTGTCGGAAGGTCTTGCGTGGGGGAGTGCCGACATGGGGCCGGAAGCTACTATAACCTCAAAGGGCAGGGTTTTGCAACCTTCCTTCCTGAGAAATTCCTCGAGTTTCAGCGCGAGTTTCCGCTCCGTGACACCTGTCTTTATAAGGGGCAGGAGTTTTTGAAAGGCTGATTCCGCCCTGGACACGGCCTTCCTGATACACGCAAGCTCCTGCCGTGACTTTACGGCCCTCAGGGACCCGACCAGACCGGTAAACGGCCGGAGCTTTATCTTTCTCTTCAGGAGCTTCCTGTAAAATCCGAAGGTGACATTGTGGTCCTCAAAGCCCAGCGTCCTGATTCCGTACTCATCGCATATGTCCTTTATCTCGCCGGTTCTTTCCGAACGCTCAATCCTGATGGTGTACCCTTTCACCTCGGACCTTGCCTGTTCCCCGTAACGGAAATCAGTGACGAACAGGGAGTGTTTGCGGGTAATAATGATAAAACCGGAAGACCCCGTGAATCCCGAGAGATACCGCACATTAACCGGGTCGGTGATAAGGATTCCGCCGACCCGGCGTCCGGAGATCTTTTCCCTGAGAAGCTCTCTTCTTTTTTGCATCGGCCTGTCATCTCCCGGGCAGCCCGCGAAATTGAAACCGGAGGGATGCCAGCAGTATTATATCAGACCGCCGGCGTTTTTTTTAGGTAGCGTAAAATATTCTGTGTAAATTTGAATAAAAAAAAGAAAGGGTGTATTCTCCATAAGTTTGACTAAAAACTTTTAAAAGGAGGAATACACCCATGCCAGCAAAAGAATTAACGAATTTAA
>JALSHG010000097.1 GCA_026982355.1 Thermodesulfovibrio sp. | reverse complement strand
TATATGAGCGTCTGCTCCGACCTCTTCAGGTTCTCCGTCTTCGCCTCCAGTTCCCTCGTCCGCTCCCTCACCAGCTCCTCAAGATGCAGACGGTGCCTCTCAAGCTCTTCCTCGGTCTGTCTGCGCTCGGCAATCTCGCCGACCAGTTCCTTATTGAGCTTTGACAGCTCCGCTGAACGCTCCCGGACGGCCTTATGCAGCTTTTTGTTGAATATGAAAAGGGAAACGAATCCCGCACCGATCAACACAAGCGCCGACAGTGTTATTCCCAGCGTCCAGCGCAACCACGCATAGTCAACCCCGGCATCCGGATCGTAAATAAATCCCTTCAGGGAGTATCCCGGGCTGACCATTCCCAGCCGCACGTACGTATCGGCAATATGACGCCAGCGCCCGGGGTTCATATGACCAATTTCAATGACGTTGGGAAGCATAAGTTTCCGGGTGGCCTCTGCCTCGAAGCGCAGCAGTTCCCTTGAAAGCCGTGGATTATATTTATCCAGTATTATATCTATGATCTCCTCGGGGTGTTCCATGGCATAGGACCATCCGCGCAGGCTTGCTTCCCTGAATGCCTTCACCCTCTCAGGATGTTCCTTTACCTGCTTTTCGGAGGTAAAGAGGCAGTCACCGTAAAAATCAATGCCGTAGGTCATAGGCCTGATAACGACATATGGGACACCGCGCCGGCGGAGCATGAAAGGTCTGTCCGTAATATATCCTTCCGACGCGTCAACCTTTCCGTTGATCAGGTCGTCGATACCCCATGAGTGCTCGACAATCCTGATGTCATTCAGGCTTATCCCCTCATCAAGAAACATGGCCCTGCTTTCCATACCCCCGGCGGAACGCATCTCCACCCGGCGTCCCACCAGATCCTGAGGCGTCCTGATCCCGGAATCTTCCCTTGCAACCAGTATCTCCGGCGAATGCTGAAAAATGGCCGCGAGCACCACAACCGGGCTTCCCTGCAGCCGTCTGAGCAGCAGAACCGGCATCTCCGTGCCGAAGTCGGCGCGGCCGGACACCACCTCATCGACAAAGTTCATGCCGCGTCTTCCCTCCTTCAGGACCACCTCCAGACCGGCCTCCCTGTAGTAACCTTTCTCAACCGCGGCATAATAGCCTGCAAACTGGAACTGGTGCCGCCATTTCAGTTGAAGCGTCACCCTGTCAAGGTTTCCTGCGGCTCCCGCACGTGCCGCGGGCAACAGCAAAATAAGTCCCACGACCAGAATAAACGCCGGGCAGGCGGCTGTCTGTCTTTGTAACGGCATTTGTTCCTTTTTTGTTGAGATTGTCAACTTAACAGTGGCATAAAAATACCGCCTGCGGGCAGGAGACTCCGGCGGAGGTTTTACGGTGGACCCCCCTGCCGCACTTACGCAACATTGAAGGTTGATGTATCAGTTGCATGCATCCCCATTTCAATCATTCACCGGTTTGTACGTGCCCGTGACATGGTATTTTCTTGACAGCACTCTTAAAAACGCCTTTACCAGCCGGGGCTCGAATTGCCGTCCTGCATGCTTTCTGAACTCGGATACGGCGTATTCAACACCCGGCGCCCTGCGGTAAGGCCTGTCAGCCGTCATGGAGTCAAATGAATCGGCGACATGCAGTATCCGGGCATAAAGATTGATTTCATCACCTTTAAGCCCGTCCGGGTATCCCTTGCCGTCAATCCTCTCATGATGATGCCTGATTGAAGGTGTTATGTGTTTCAACTGTTTTATATCCTCAAGAATCTCGGCTCCGAGCGCCGCGTGCTTCTTTGCGGCCTCGAACTCCTCGTCCGTCAGCGGGGATTCCTTGTCAAGCAGGTAGTCCCTGAGCCCTATCTTCCCGATGTCATGAAGCAGGGCTGCAAGCCTCAGGTTCTTTATCTCTCTGCCGCCCAGGCCTATTTCCGCGGCAATCTGCTCCGAATATGCTGCGACCCTTTCGGAGTGGCCCCTTGTCCACCTGCTCTTTGCGTCAAGCGCATTGACCATTGTCCTTACAAAGGACTCGAAGAGGTCTTTGAGTTCCCCCTCGGACCTTGAAAGCGCCTTGTTGGACTCCTCTAGGTCGGCAACCTTTTTTTCAAGCTGCATTATCAAGCGTTCATTGTATTCCCTGAGAAAGACACCCTCATCCTTTCCCCCTGTAATATTAACACGCGGGACGGTCTCTTTTTCATATTCCTTCAAAATATTCTCTATAATTTCAAGAAAGCAGAAGGGATTCATCGGTTTCATGATGAATCTCTCCGCCCCCATGCTGAGCCCGAACTCCTCGTCTTTTTTGTCCGTATAGGCCGCGGAATAGAATATAAAAGGGATGTCCCGGAGCCTCTCGTCGCTTTTACATTCCCTGCACAGTTGAAAACCGTCCATCACGGGCATAAGGATGTCGGAGATAATCATATCCGGTAACAGTTCCCTCGCCGCCTTCAACGCCTCCGCGCCGTTGGAGGCGTCTGTAACCGTGTACCCGTCGGATTCAAGTGTTTTCCGGAGTATTATCCTTGAATCCGGGTTGTCGTCGACTATCAGGATTCTCATCTTTTCCTGCAAAAATCTTCAGACACCCCGGGATATTCTCCTCACCCCGACTTCGCCTGCGGGAAAACCGCCGGACTCCCCCGTCCGTTTATGCAACATCAAGGTTAACATGCAAATTAAATAATAGCACTTTTCCTGAACTTGTCAATTTCTCAGTCTTTCAATCTCCCTCTTTAATTCCTTCACCTTATCCCTCAGCTCTTTTATCCTGAATTCCCTGTCCGCAAAGAGCCTGTTCAGGCGTTCGAGCTCCGCGTTTTTCGCGCTGATCTCAGCCGTGCGTTTCTTCACTTTCTCTTCAAGGCAGTCACGGTACTCCTGCAGCTCTTCCTCTGCACGCTTAAGCCCGGTGATATCAAGAACGGTGCCGATTGAATGCAGCGGTTTTCCGTTTTCATCGTACTCGGTCCTGCACCTTTCATGAACGTACTTGACTGTCCCGTCTTTCAGAAGCAGCCTGTGCACAAGGTCGTAAGCCGTCCTGTTCTTGACCGATTCCCTGTATGCCCTGTCAACCGATTCCCTGTCCTCGGGATGGACTATTTCCATGAAGTCCTCGTAAGAGCCGCCGAATTCTCCGGGCTCCAGCCCGAAAATACGGTAAATCTCCTCGGACCAGTATAGTTTATTTGAAACAGGATCATACTCCCAGTATCCCAGATGGGCAACCTGCTGGGCCTCTTTCAGTTTTCTTTCGCTTTTCTTCAGCTCTTCCTCGGCCTTTCTGCGCTCGTTTATCTCCTCCTTTAAAATCCTGTTTGCCTCATGCAGTTCTCTTGTGCGGCGGCGCACCTTCTCTTCAAGCCCGGCCTGGCAGTTCAGGAGCCTTGCATGGTATCTCTGTATGGAAACCGACATGGATTCCATGCCGCGGGCCAGTTCCCCGAGCTCATCACCCGATCTGACGTCAACGGTGTCCACCGCCTTTCGCTGCGAGATCATCATCGCCGCAGTTTTAAGTTTCCGTATGGGGTTGATGAGAAACACCCTGGATAATATGAATATGAGCACAACGGTAAGCAGTACAAACACGGCGCTTACACCGAGAATTGCATACCGTATGTGTCTCTGGACGCCCTCAAAGTACTCGTCGCGGATGGAGAGATACAAAATCCAGTCCCACGGCCTGAAATACCGCGCGATATATATCTCGCTGTGCCTTCCTGTCTTAAGATGGCCCCTTTTCTTTCCTTCCGGACCTGCGCTTATTTCCCTTAATATTTCGTTGATCTCCGCCTCTGTGTAGCTGTTATCGTGGCTGCTGAGGTTGCTTATGACTTTTCCCGTTGAATCCATGATCATCAAATCGAGATACGGGCTGCGCGGGACGGCCTTCAGGGCATTGATCGCTTCTTCCTTGCACAAATCTGTAGATTCTTCAGCGCCCTCGCGGCCGCCGGGTTTTTCCGTCATCCCATGCCTGCCGGGGATGTTGTCTCTGAAATACGAATCAAGCAATACTTCCATATAGCTGTATGTGAAATCGTGTATGTATCTTCTGGCTTCGTGTAATGACCACAGGCCGATGCTGAAGATGGAGATTACCATGAGGGGTATGATGCCCAGCAATATTTTATACTGCAATTTCATCTGCCAGTATTCTTTCCCGCAACTCAGATAACCTTGCCTTACAGTTGCATAAAACCACCGCCCGCTTATGCAACATTAAGGTTAATTTTCAACCGTCAATTGCGACCTGGAAACCTCAACACGGTTTCTGCCTTTCTGTTTAGCCATGTACAGGGCCTCGTCAGCCTTTTCAATCAGGTCCTTTTTGCTTTTCATGTCCCTGTGATATGAAGAAATGCCGATACTGATGGTAATGTCTATTTTGTCTTCCACGCTCTTTCTTATTCTCTCGGCTACATCGTACGCTAGGTCCGATCCCGTCTCAAACAGCAGGACGAGAAACTCCTCGCCTCCGTATCTGACGACAAGGTCCATACCCCTTGTCTCCTTTAAAATAATGTCCGCAACCTTTACAAGCAGCGCGTCTCCGGCGGTGTGTCCGTATGTATCGTTGTATTTCTTGAAATAGTCTATATCCAGCATAAGTGCGGAGAGACTGCTTTCGAGTCTCTTCGCCCTTGCAAAACTCCTTTCGAGCACGATGTCCATGAGACGCCTGTTGGCAAGGCCGGTAAGCGGGTCATGAAGCGACAATTTCTTTGTCTCTTCATAGAGCCTTGCATGATCGATGGCGACCCCCACCTGGTTTCCTATAGTAAGGAGAATCTTTACCTTGTGGTCATCCACCTCGGCGCTGCTCCTGCAATGAAGGCTCAAGACACCGAGAATCCTGTCCCTTACTTTCAGCGGGATGACTATATGCCCGCCCTCCATGTCCGGATTCTCTGATACGACGACCTCCCCTGTCTTCACGGCATGCCAGTAATATCCGCTGCCCGCCTTCATGCTTTTGTACTTGCTCACAAAGGCATCGGGGTAGCCGAGATGGTGCACAAGGTTCATGGTCTCGCCTTCAATGATGAATATCCCGCCCTTCGGTTCGAGATTCAGTATCCTGAGTCCTGTGACGCTGTTCAGGATAACGGTGAACAGCTCTTTCATGTCTATGGTCTGGCTGATTGCAGACGATACCCTGTACAGGGCCGACAGCTCCGCCTGGCTGCGGAGCAGTTCTTCCTCAGCCTGCCTGCGTCCGGTGATGTCTTCAAGGATGGTGATGGCGCCTACAACGACCCCGTTTTCCCTCAGGGGGACTATCTTTGTGCTGTGGTAGAGTATTTTCTCCTTTGTCCCTGTGCTCTGCGCATACTTGTACTCCTGCTTCTCGATGGACTCGCCTGTGCGCAACACCTTTTCATAGCTCTTCTTCCATCCGATTTTCAGGAGTTCGGGGATGGCCTCGAACAGATTTTTCCCGATAATGTCCTCTTTCCTTATGCCGAAATACTCTTCAAAATAGACGTTCCAGCTTCTGACAATGTAATCACTGTCAATAACGTGAATCCCGATAGGGGAGGTTTCGACGATGTTTTCGTTGAATTCCTTGAGGTTCCGCAGTTCCTTCACCTTTTTATCGAGCTTTTTTGCGATGCTTTCCTCATACATCCTGAACAACTCCGGCTCTTCCTTCACCGGACTTTCCGCCGCCGGCTGTTTCCCGGAGGTATATTCCTGAAACACCTCGTTCACTGTCCTGAGGAATTCAGCGGTATCAAGAGGCTTGATTATGTAGCGGGAAGCGCCGAGGCGCATTGCGAGCTTTTCATCTTTGGCTTCCACGTAAGTTGAAGTGTAGAAAATAAAAGGTATGTTCCTGACGGAGTCCATCTGTTTGATTTCATAGCAGAATCTGAAACCGTCCATTTCGGGCATAAGGATATCGGAGATAATCATGTCAGGCGGAGATATTTCAACCGCCTTCAGGGCCTCTGCCCCGTTGGGGGCTTCCATTACCGCATATCCGTCCGATTCAAGGGTCTTTCTGAGAATTATCCTTGAATCCTCATTGTCGTCAACGATCAGTATCTTCATCATCTGTCGTTAATGAACCTTACAGCGGCATAAAAACACCGCCCGCGGGCGGGAGAGTCCGTCGGTTTTACGGCAGCCACCCCTGCCGGCCTGCCACATTAAAGTGAACCTGCAGGTCATTCCCCTGTTATTTCCCTTATCTGCCTTATAACCATCTCAGGGTCAATGGGTTTTTCTATGTAGCCGTTGCACCCCTCCGCCAGCATTTTCTCCCTGTCGCCGCTCATTGCATAGGATGTGATGGCTATAATCGGAATATTTCCGTCCACCTTGGAGCCGCGTATCTCTCTCAACACATCGAGGCCGTTGATGTCCGGAAGCTGGATATCCAGCAGGATGAAGTCCGGCCTTTCCTTCAGGGCAAGCTCTATCCCTTTCCTGCCGTTATCGGCCCTGATGGTGGCATAACCGTTTTTTTCCAGTATAAATGTTATGAGTTTCATGTTGTCCTCGTTGTCTTCTATGACAAGCGCTTTCTTCATTTTCACCTCCGACTTAAATCCTGCGGATAAGTGCAACGCATAAAAATATCCTTCCAGCGGTATAAAAACACCGCCTGTTCAGTTGTTCTTTAAGAACATCATAGAGGATTATTGATTCAATGTAAACCTTAAGTTGCATAAAATGCCGGCAGACTCCTCCGCCCGTTTACGCAGCATTAAGGTTAAGGTAAACCGCCGGGCCGCCATGCGGGCTGCTAAAACGAGGGATAAGCCTCGAGGAGAATATCATCGCCGAAAGTCGTTATATTGGTTTTTCGTAATTTAACAGCGTGCTCGATCAGCAACGGTGATTTACCCCCGATTGACGGGATTGAATCAACGCCTCCCAGTATTCTGGGCGCCATGAAAACGAGGACCTTGTCGACGATTCCGCTTGACAGCGCGGATGCATTGATTGACGATCCCCCTTCAATCATCACGCTTGTTATATCCATCCGCCCCAGTTCTTTCATGAGGGACTTCAGGTCCACCCTGCCCTCACTGTCCACGGTTACAATAACCCTGACGCCTCGGGAAAGCAGGATGTCTATCTTCTTCTGAGATGCCCTCCCTGTTGCGGCAATGATTGTCCTGCCGTCCTTGTGAGCCAGCACTTTTGCGGTGAGCGGTATCCGCAGGGAACTGTCGACTATCACCCTGTACGGGTTGCTCCCGCCTTTTATTCTGCAGTCAAGGGAGGGATTGTCTTTTTCCACAGTGCCTATGCCTACAAGCAGGGCGTCAACCTCGTCTCTGAGTTTGTGGACATGCCTCCTCGCCTTTCTGCCGGTGATCCATTTTGAATCGCCGGTGGCGGTTGCTGTTTTCCCGTCGAGGGTCTGAGCTATTTTGAGAAAGACAAAGGGTTCTTTCCTGGTGATGTATTTGATGAACACCTCATTGAGTTTCCTCGCCTCTGATTCCATGACAGCGTTTTCCGTGTATATGCCGGCTGCCCGAAGCTCTTTCAGGCCCCTGCCGCGCACCCGCGGATTCGGGTCGGCCATGGCGGCAACCACTTTCTTTATTCCCGATTTGATAATGGCCCTTGTACATGGCGGGGTCTTTTTTTCCGTATGGCAGCAGGGTTCGAGATTGACATAAAGCACGGCGCCTTTTGCCTGCGGCCCTGCCTTTTTCAGAGCGACAATCTCGGCATGGGGCGTTCCCGCCTTTCTGTGATAGCCTTCAGCAATGATCTTTCCTCTTTTGACAATGACGGCCCCCACCATCGGGTTCGGACTCGTCCTGCCCCTGCCCCTTGCGGCAAGCTCCAGCGCCTTCTGCATGAAAACCGTGTCGGACATGTCTTTCCTTCCAGCAGATGATATATTTAGCATTTTAACAAAAAACATGGAAAGGTGTCTCTTTGCCGCCGGTATTTCATGCCGCTGCAAGGTCAATACTTCCCCGGCACGGTTACCGGACGGGGCCATTTCATCAGGCATGCGTCATCAGAAGATACCGGTTACAGCTACAGCTGTATGTGCGATAATGAGCAATGCCGGAAGCTTTGCGGCAATAGCCGAAGGGGCAGCGGGATGCTCACGGAACATGCCTTCGGGCACATGAAAGTCAAGCATTTCCTGAAAGATGCAACCCAAACTTAAAAAGGGGACAGCTTTCAAGAAAAATCTTTTAAAGATGAGGCTCCTGCAAAAGTCCTCCGTCCGTCACCTGCAGCGGAGAGAGAGGTCTTGTAACTCATCGATACCAAAAGATTTCTCCCTCCGGTCGAAATGACATTCATACTTTTGCAAGAGGCTCAGATAAAAGAAAAAACCATTGAAAGGAGAGAAAGGCGATGAAAAGTCAAAAAGAATATGAAAAGCGCTGCAAAGCAATACAACTGTATCAAGAGGGATATGGATTTAGCAAAATCATTCAATTGATTCAGAGGAGCAATCACTGGCTTGCCAAATGGCTCAGACGACACAAGGAGCAGGGGATTGATGGACTCAGGGATCAAAGCCGGAGACCAAAGAAGCTCTGGAGAAAGACACCGGAGAGAATGGTTAAGAAGATACTTTCGATCAGGGATGAACTGGAAGTTCACAAGACCCGGAGAACGGTTTTCTCCGGGATTGGGCCGGAGGTTATTCAGCGGATGATCCTCAGCGCGAACAGCTTGGTTCGTTCAAGAATGTCCGGTTTTTTATTCATCATTCATCACTCCGCATTCGTCATTGACTTTGATCCTGCCGGTGTCCTCGGCTGCGACCTCGGCCAGCCCTGAGAAACGCGCCCGGTTCAGGCCTCTGAGCAGCAGGTAATCCTTCCAGCCATGAAATCTCTGGCACACCCATAGTGCCAGTTCGTCCGGGTTGTCGTTTGATACCGGATCAACGTACAACCAGGCAACCCGGGCGGTGAACCCGAGTTGTAGTATATGAATCGTCTGCCCCGGTATTCCCGGGTGAGATTGCAAAAGAGTGGCAGATAGTCTTTCCCACCAAAGAATACGACATCATCACAGCAATCATCCGGGAGCATACGGAAGTCGTTGTACCGATCCCGTTTGGAGCGTTTTTTGTACTTGTCTGCGCCGGCCGAGAAAGTGATGTCGTATTTCGGTGTCAGGAAGTCTGCTCTTATGAGGCCCCACCCGGCGGACAGTATGAATACATTGTCAACACCATAGCGGCCGGCCAGTTGTCCATATACCTGGTGACGATACAGCCGATATGCCGGCAGTAGCCCCAGTGGATTTGCACCGGTGGCGTTGTATTCGGCCAGTAAGTCGCGCCAAGTTATCAAAGAACGGGCCGTTTCCGACGGAGCGGAAGCGGCGTCAAGATACATTTCTCTCCTGTAATGCTTCTTCAGGCTCGGTCAGCACGTGGAAGCCAATCTGGGTAAGCTTATCAAGTTCCGCCTCGGACGGCTCAGGGATTGCCCAGACCAGTAATTGGCGGGGGCGAGAGCTTGCAACATAAGCGAGCCGAGTAGCTTCAGAGGCAGGATTATCAAGCCACATTGTCCAATAGCCATCACTTGTTCCACGTGTATCAAGGGATGACACCAGCATCAGCGCTTCCAGTGTTTCTCCTTTGACGTTGTGAATTGTCGTTACCCGCAACGGTTCCTGAGCAGAGGCAGTTGATGGCAAAGCCCTCAAGACTTGATTGTTCCTTTCTCCCCGTGGCGTGGAAAATACGGGCAACGACTCACCCCTTTTGTTTCTCGCAACCAAAGGAGGGAAGATGCAGCCTGACAAGGTTGCTCCGAACATGCTGACGCTCCTGCTGAGGTGGTCATGCATTTTGTCTCTTATAGCTTGAGTCCAATCCGACCAACTTTGCTCCAAGTCACTGAGCCGCGCATCTTGGCAACATTTGCCCATAGTTGCGGCCAGAAACAGGCGCCATGTTAAGGCAGAATCAACTGATTCGGGCCGATAGTACTCTCGTGCATTGGTCGATTGCTTCGGAAAGAATTTCTCGGTTACAAAGCGTCCGAAGAATTTGAGCGCATCCTCGGTCGCTTGACGACATCCTGCCTTCCAAAGGTAGATGGCCATTGCTAGCCGTTCTTGATAATTCCTGATTTGTCCGCTATCTGCAGGTCTCATCCTTGAGACGTTTGCCCAACTCCTGGTTACGACAGCAGAACGTTGCTTGTCGATTCCAGATTGCTCTAAATAACCACTGAACCAGTCCGGCATTTTCATCATTTCATCTTTCTTGAAGGGCACGCAGACGCATGGGCACTCCTGCTTGCTTATATGAATAGATGAAATATTACCTGTATTGCCAACCAGGGTGGTACACAGATCGGCAATAGCTTGACAGCTACGATAATTGCTCGATAAGGGCAAGACGTTGAATCTCTTTTCCTGCGTGTATTTCTCCACCTTCTCCGGGACAACTTTCTTGAATTCATATATAGCTTGGTTGAGATCGCCGACAAAATGCAATGTTGTCCCCTGCATCCGAAGCTTATCCAATATTTGAATTTGCCGCCACGACAGGTCTTGGCATTCATCTATGATAATAAAAGGGAAGCGGCGAGAGAGAAATAGTCCTAAAACAAGCGAGGTTTTATAACGAGCTGTTTAGCACGTCATCATAGCCATTTTCAGCCATTATTTTTAAGCTGTTCATCTATTCCGACACCGATTTTCCGGCTGTTTATATCGATTCTTGAGAGTGCCGAGTTCTCGCTATTA
>JALSHG010000096.1 GCA_026982355.1 Thermodesulfovibrio sp. | reverse complement strand
TCATAGTTCACCTCCGAGTCGCCGCCCAGGGCATTCTCTGCCGCAACAATCCCTTCTTTTGATGCAAGGTGGGCGAGCATAATGCCGCCGACCACATCGCCGACTGCATAGACACCCTCAACATTTGTCCGCATCCTGCTGTCCACGATGATCTCACCCCTGCCGCCCTTTTTGACGCCTATCTCTTCAAGCCCTATGCCTTCACTGTTGACGGCTCTTCCTATGGATACCAGCACCTTTTCAGCTTCTATGACGCTGCCCCCGGAAAGCTGCACCGAGACGCCGTCATTCTTTACATCGACTTTTTCGACACTGGTGTTTGTCAGGAGCCTGATCTTCTTTTTCTTCAACTCCCTTTCAAGGATCGCGGATATCTCGGCGTCTTCCGTTGATACTGCATTCGGCATCATCTCCACGAGGGTCACTTCAGAACCGAATTCCCTGTAGATGAATGCAAACTCGCACCCTATCACGCCGGCGCCCACAATAAGGAGGCTTGAGGGAATGGAATCCGGATTTACCGCGTTATCACTGGACAGAATCCTCTCCCCGTCAAATGGAAAGACCGGGATACGCGCCGGCCTGGAGCCGGTCGATATGATTATCCTGTCGGTGTTGACTTCTTCTGTCGATCCGTCCCCGAGGGTCACTTTTATGCTACGGGGGCTTGTAATCACCCCCCTCCCCTCCAGCAGCCTGACGCCCCATGACCTGAAAAGGCTTCTTATGCCTTTGACCTGCGTTGCGACGACCTTGTTTTTTCTATCGACGATTTTCCGGATGTCGGGGGAAACCGTTCCGTCAAGCTTCAGACCGAAGCTGCCGGCGTTTCTTGCCTTGTGCAGCACCTCTGCGGAGGCTATGAGCGTCTTTGTCGGTATGCATCCGCGGTTGAGGCATGTTCCGCCTACCTCGCTCTCTTCTATGACGGTGACTTCAGCGCCCAGGCGCGCCGCTCTCAGAGCGGCCACGTAGCCTCCGGGGCCGGCCCCCAGGATTGCAAGTTTCATTATTTCAGTTTCACCTCTTCCTCAAGATATTTTTCATAATCTTCGGCATCCATGAGGTTGTCGAGTTCCGTCTCGTCCTCCATCTCGATAACCGCGATCCAGCCCTTGTCATAAGGGTCTTCATTTATTATCTCCGGTGCATCAATCAGGTCCTCATTGAATTCGACGATTGTTCCGCTGACAGGGCTTATTACCGAGGATGTGGCCTTTGTGGACTCTATCTGCGTAAGTTCCGTTCCCGCCTCCACGGTGGAGTCTATTTCAGGTGCATCAATGTAAACAATATCACCGAGGGATTCCTGCGCATAAAATGAGATTCCTACAACGGCCTTGTCGCCTGAAACTCTTACCCACGTATGTTCTTTGTGATACTTGAGATCATCAGGATACATTTCATCCTCCTTAAAATTATTGATATCAGGATTATCTCGGGTGTGAGTGAAATTCTAAACATAGAAATTTTTTTTGTCAAGAATCATACACCGCTGCTTTTACGGCGGGCCGCCCTGCCCGCTTATACAGCGTCAAGGTTGAGGTCTGTACTATATTCCAAAGGATTATGTCCTGCAGATTATCTGCACATCCATTACATTTGTACCGGTAGGGCCGGTGATCAGCAATGACCCTGTCTTTCTGAAAAAATTGTAGGAATCATTGTTCTCAAGAAATTCCGCCGGGTCCAGCCCCATGCTCTTTGCCTTTGCAACGGTACGCCCGTCGACAATCGCTCCCGCCGCATCCGTCGGTCCGTCGGTGCCGTCGGTTCCTGCTGAAAGGAGTGTTATCCCGTCAATGCCCTCTATCTCCATCGCGAAACTGAGCGCAAGCTCGGTATTGCGCCCGCCCTTGCCTTTCCCCCTTACCGTCACGGTTGTCTCGCCGCCCGAGATCAGACATTTCGGGCCGCTGTACTGCACGGCCTTTTCAGCCAGCCGTTTCCCCGCCTCCCTTGCCTCGCCCGTCAGTTCATAAGATATGATCTCCGCGTCCAGGCCGAGGGACAGGGCCTTTCTTTCCGCGGCTTCAAGGGCCCTGCGGTTGCTGCCGATGACGGTGTTCACGACCTTGCTGAATACGGGGTTGCCCTCTTTCGGCGTCTCGGGCAGTTCCCCTGCCCCGCCCCTGTTCAGAACATCCATGACGGCGGCCGGGGCCCTGCCCGCAAGATTGAATTTATTGATGACATCCAGCGCATCCCGGTATGTCGACGTATCAGGCGCTGTAGGGCCTGATGCTATTACATCGATCTTGTCCCCGATTACATCCGATATCATGAGGCTGACAATCCCGGCCGGGTATGCGATCTCGGCAAGCCTGCCCCCCTTGACCGCGGATATGTGTTTGCGTACCGCATTCAGTTCCGTTATGTCTGCCCCGGCCCTTAAAAGCAGGTCTGTGATCTCCTGTTTCTCGTGCAGTGTTATTCCATTGTACGGCGATACGAAAAGGGCCGAGCCGCCGCCGGAGACAAGGCACAGGACCAGCGTCCTCTCATCCGCGTCCCTCAGGAGATTTATTATCTCGCCCGCCGCCCTGAGACCGTTTTCATCGGGTATGGGATGGCCGGCCTCGCAGGCCTTTATCTTTTTAAGGCCCCCGTGCCGGCCATTGATATGCCCGTACTTTGTAACGACAAGTCCCCTGCTTATCATGTCGGTGCCCAGCGTTTCCTCCACGGCTGCGGCCATCCGGCAGGACGCCTTGCCGAAACCCGTTACAATAAGGTCCGTAAAGTTCCAGTCCAGGCAGCGTGAACGGATTTCATCCGCACAGTTCCTTACGATCAATGAAGGATCAACTGCCCGCAGCGCCTCGCGGAATATTCTCCCGGCTGTTTCTTCCGGATTCATGAGGGTGTTTTCCTTGACCATTTATTTTTCAGCATTTATACTTATCTTACTTGATATTATATATTTTTTTTATTATTCTCTCCCTTGAGGCGGGAGTTATCCTTAATGTTGCATAAGCCGGCAGGAGAGTCCGGCGGAAAACCGCCGGACTCTCCTGCCCGCGGGTGGTGTTTTATGCAACTGTAAGGTTATCAAACAAGAGCAGCCGGAGACCGTGATGGCCGACTTTCACCAGACAGGCGTTATAGCCACATTTCATAAACTCGGCAGGGCAAAGCTGGAGAAGATTGAAAACGAACTGTTGTGGTATTCAAAGGAGCGTCCCATCGCCCTGGTGCTGCCGTCCCTCTATTCCGAACTGGAGGGCAGGGCACTCAGGAACATAATACATGAGCTGAAAAAAATCCGCTACTTGAAAGAAGTGATCGTCACACTCGGCCCGTGCACAGAGGAGGAATTCAACCATGCGAAGAAATTCTTCTCCGTCCTTCCCCAGACTACCAAGATCATATGGAACAACGGCAGGAGGGTCAGCGAGGTATACAAGACCATAAAGTCAGCCGGGCTTCAGCTTGGCGACACGGGGAAAGGACAGTCCGCATGGATGGCCTACGGTTACGTCATTGCGCAGAAGAATATAAGCGTCATCGCGCTTCACGATTGCGACATCCTTACATATAACCGTGAAATGCTTGCCAAACTCTGTTACCCCACAACAAGCCCCATACTTGAATATGAATTCTGCAAGGGATACTACAGCCGCGTTACCGAGAGAATGCACGGAAGGGTCACGAGGCTGCTCGTGACACCGCTGATAAGGTCCCTGAAAAAAATTTACGGCTACGTCCCCCTACTTGAATTCCTCGACAGCTTCAGGTATCCCCTGGCAGGGGAATTCTCCATGACCGTCGACATTGCACGGGTAAACAAGATACCGGGCGACTGGGGGCTTGAGGTCGGGATACTGGCGGAGGTTTACAGGAACTGCGCGGTGCGCAGGGTGTGCCAGGTTGATATCGCCGACAATTACGAGCACAAGCACCAGGCCCTGTCGCCGGATGACGCGTCCAGGGGTCTTCTCAAGATGTGCATAGACATCAGCAAATCGATCTTCAGGACACTCGCCTCCGAGGGGATAGTCTATTCCGACGGTTTTTTCAAGACATTGATAGCAACATATGTAAGGACGGCCCAGGATATGCTCAAGCGCTATGAGGACGACGCCGCCATAAACGGCCTGGCATTCGACAGGCACGAGGAAAGCCTGGCTGTCGAAACATTCACTCAGGGGATAAGGATTGCAGCGGAGATCATCATGAAGGACCCCCTGGGCGTGCCCCTGATATCAAGCTGGGACAGGATCGAGTCCGCCTTGCCCGACATACTGGATATGGTAAAGGACGCGGTCGATGAAGACAACAAGTAGCCGGCGATATTTTTTATGCCACTGTAAGGAAAAATCAATAATTTGCCGTAAATATAAGATATAGTTATCCTTAATGTTGCATAAGCCGGCTGTGGAGTCCGGCGTAAAACCTTTATAAAGCGATGGGATATTGAAAATATGTCCCTGTTGCAGGACGTAACGGAGAGTGAAATTGCAAAGGACGGCAATATGCCGTGCGGGATATGTCCTAGATGTATCGCAGATAAAGCTTTTCCGCCGGACTCCACAGCCGGCGGGCGGTGTTTTTATGCAACTGATAAGGTTATGATAAACATCAAATGTGCGCCGGATCACAATCGGATATTTTTATAATTAATATAATTCAGTAATACCAAAAAAGGAGGGGCGGATGAAATTCTGGGAAAAGATTCAGGAGGACCTCAAGAAAAATATCCAGGAAGGTCTTTCCTTTGTAAAGGAAGGGGGAGAGGCCGTCTCACAAAGGATAGGCATGCTTACAAACGAAGGCAAAAAGAAATACAGGGTCTTTAATCTCAACATGAAGGTACAGGATGAGTTCGCAAAATTAGGCGGTGAAATTTACGACCTCACAACCAGGAAATCCAAAAACCCGCTGCGCAACAGGAAGGTGGTTTCAATCATCTCGAAGATAAACAAGCTGGAGGCGCAGATAACAAAACTGGAACAGAAAAAAGACAAAAAGCCGGTAAAAACCGCTGCGAAGAAAACCACCGCAAAGAAAAAAACCACGCGCAAACGGAAATGCGCCTCCAAAACGAGGACTGAACCACGGCCCCTCGAGACGAAAGAATAGGAAAATATGAAACGGCTCCTGTTCTGCGTTATTACAGCTTCCATCTCAATATTATTTCTGATCAACCTCCTGAAAGGAGACGGCCGAAACAGGCCCCCGGAGAAAAAGCCGGCTCCTGCGGTAATGAATCCCGCAAAGACCGTGCCGCCGGAAGAGACGGTGAATCCTCCCGTTTCACGGAAGAGATTTCTTACCATAACAGGCATTGTCCGGCCCAGGGATACCATGGAGGCTATTTTTGATAAGCATAACCTGAACAAGGCGGACCTGTCGGCGATATACCGCAGTTCAATGAAACAGTACAATCTGTCGAGGATTTCCGTGGGAAGCGTCTATTCATTCGAGATAGACAGGGAGAAGAACAGGATCCTGAGCATGCAGTACGGGATAAATGATCTGACATTCCTGAATGTGACCAGGAAGCCGGAAGGGTTCAGCGCCGAGAATGTCAAAATCCCTGTTGATAAACGAACAGGTTCTCTATACATATATATAAAGGGCAATCTCATGAATTCAATGCCCGGCAATCACAGGGAATACCGCCGCCTTGCCCACAAACTTTCAGAAATATACGCCTGGGATATCGACTTCTCAAGCGACATCAGGAACGGCGACTCCGTAAAGATAATCGTTGAGGAACTGTGGGTCGGGGAGGCCTTCAAGGGTTACGGAAACATCCTGGCCGCCGAGTTTGTCAACAACGGACGGGTGCATACAGCATACAGGTTCGAGTACGGCGGGTATGCGGATTACTACGACCCGGAGGGAAAATCCGTGAAGAAGACCCTGCTGAGGTCGCCGCTGAAATTCAAGTACATAAGCTCGCGTTTCAGCAGGAGGCGTTTTCATCCGAAACTCAAGACTTACAGGGCCCATCTTGCGGTTGACTATGCAGCGCCGACGGGAACACCTGTCTCTGCCGCCGGAAGCGGCACCGTCGTATTCGCGGGATACAGGGGCCAGAACGGGAAGATGGTGAGGATCAGGCACCGCGGGGGTTTCGAGACTTATTACGGTCACTTATCAAAAATCCCCCGGAATATAAAAAGAGGCGCCGGGGTTGAACAGGGTGATATTATCGGATACGTGGGGTCAACAGGGCTTGCCACCGGCCCGCATCTCGACTACAGGATCAAGCTTAACGGGAGATTTGTCAATCCCCTGACGATACATCTGCCGCAGGGCAAATCCGTCCCGGAAGATTTGATGGCGGAGTTCAGGGAAACCGTAAGCAGCCTGGATTCAAGGCTTGCGCTGTTGAAACGTCCGGTTATTGCATTCACCGTGAGAAAGAAGAAGACCTCAAGCTGAGTTGTTAAATAATTACAATTATCCTTAAAGATGGCATGGCAAAACGGATGGAAGGCCTGCCGGAAAACAGCGGCCGTTCCTCTTCCGCCGGCGATATTTTCATACCACCGCAGGGTTTGCCTTAATGTTGCATGAGCCGGCGGGCGGTGTTTTTATGCCGTTGTAAGGTTTACTTGCAGGACCTGTATCTTTGAACAGGGAGGAGAAAGATTGGAAAACAACATAGAGCCTTTTGAATTCAAGCAGTGTGTCAGTATCGTCAAATCAACCGGCAGATACGCTTCGAATCTCAGCGAACTCAGAAAACTGATCTCCCGCGTGGGGGACGAGTCCATATTTCATCACGTTTACCAGTACTTCCTCAAGGGGCACATGCTTGAATACACCAATGATTTCGCGCACTGGGCAGGAGAACACCTTGAGGAAAGGGCGCTGGCGGAGCGTCTTTCAAGCATTGACCCTTATACCCTCAAATCGGTCAGCGAGGTCAGAAAGGAACTGATACGCGAGATAGACGACTTTCTGTCACATTTCCCCGAACCGCGCGATGTTGCACCCGGCGGCGAGTTTTATTTCAATGAGACCGTCAGCCTGGTATTCCCCGTAGGTGTAAAGACCAGGAATCTCGCCGAATTTCTCGTGGCCATAGGCCATATTGACGCAGGGAGCATCTATTACCATTTTTACGATTCGAGGGTACGCCTCGGAGAGGGGGTGGTGGATGATTTCTCGAGATGGATCGAACACACGCTTTACAGGAAAAAGGTCGCAGACAAAATAAGGGCAATCGATCCGTTCATGCACAGCATAGAGAGCATAAGAGAGCACATCAAGGAAATCGTGGAAGAGTGCGTGCGTGCGGACATGGAAGGAGTGGAGGATTGATCAGACAATATTCAGGCATTGTCCCCAAGGGGGACCTGCTGCTCATTCAGAAATTATGTGACAAATTAAAGGGCAGGTCGTTTATACATGTCAATTCCACGCGTGAAGGCGGGGGGGTCGCGGAGATACTGCAGCGCATGATTCCCCTCCTGAAGGACCTCGGAATCGACGCGCGGTGGGAAGTGCTGGAGGGCGACGCAACGTTTTTCGAAATTACAAAAAAGATTCACAATGCACTGCAGGGCAACAGGGAGAAGTTCACGAAAAAGATGTGGGAATACTACTATGAAGTCAACAGGAAGAACAAAAGGAATATCAACCTCAATGCCGACGCAGTGCTCATACACGACCCGCAGCCTGCCGCCCTCATAGATTTCAGGCGGAAATCCGCGAGGTCCGGCAAGAAAATATGGATATGGAGATGCCATATAGACGTGGCGCATCCGGTATCCGGCGTGTGGTCGAATCTCAGGAAATACATAGTACAGTACAATTCCGCCATATTCTCGGTATCAAAATTCGCAAAATCACTGCCCATAGACGAGTTCATAGTAACGCCCTCCATAGACCCGCTCAGCGATAAAAACAGGGAATTAACGGACAGGGAGATAAACGAGGTCGGGGATCAGTTCGGCATACCCCGTGACAAGCCCATCATACTGCAGGTCTCGAGGTTTGACAGGTTCAAGGACCCGATCGGGGTTATCAATGCATATAAGATTGTGAAAAAATACAATGACTGCAGGCTCATACTCGCGGGCAGCCCCGCAACAGACGACCCCGAGGGTGAGGCGATCCTGAATGAAGTGAGGGATTACGCCGGCAACGACCCTGATATACACATCCTCCTGCTGCCCCCGGACAAGCACAAGGAGATAAACGCCCTGCAGAGGATGTCGGACGTGATCCTCCAGAAGTCCATCAAGGAAGGATTCGGTCTTACGGTATCCGAGGCCATGTGGAAGGAGAAACCCGTGATCGGCGGTGCAGTCGGGGGAATTCCATTACAGATAGTGCACGGGCTTACGGGCTTTGTGGTCTATTCGGTCGAGGGAGCCGCCTTCAGGATCAGGCAGTTCCTCAATAATCCGGATATGGCAAAGCGCATGGGACAGGAAGGAAGGGAGTATGTAAGGAACAATTTTCTCATAACGAGGCAGATAAGGGATTACCTGTCCATATGGTATTGCACCATGAACAGGGGCAGGCATGTGCTTGAGCTGTGAGGGCAAGGAATTCACCCCTCCACCCCGGAAGCCGGAAACCTCATGCAATGGATGGGAGGATGGAAGATGTGACCAACACGAAAATCGCCGATGAGGTCCAGGAAAGACTGGCCGTGATAACGGAAGCCGACATACTCGTCGGGATTCCGAGTTACAACAATGCAGGCACCATAGGCCATGTTGTAAGGGCCGTCCAGGCGGGGCTGGCAAAATATTTCCCCGGCAAGAAATCGGTCCTGATCAATTCGGACGGAGGGTCCACGGACGGAACCGTTGAAGCGGTTCACAGGGCTTCCATCGAGGATTTTCATTCCATCTTTGTCACGCACAACAAAAGGGACTTTTTCAAAATATCCATTCCCTACCACGGGATACCCGGGAAGGGAAGCGCCTTCAGGACAATATTCGAGATTGCAAGGAGACTCAATGTCAGGGCCTGCGCTGTTGTGGATTCGGACCTCCGGAGCATCACGCCCGAATGGATTGATCTGCTGTTGAGGCCCGTGATTGAGCTGAATTATGACTATGTCGCCCCGTATTACCTGAGGCACAAGTATGACGGCACGATAACAAACAGTTTAATATACCCCGTGACGCGCGCCCTTTACGGCAAAAGGATCAGGCAGCCCATAGGCGGGGACTTTGCTTTTTCCGGCGATCTCGCATCTTTCTTCCTGGAAAAAGATGTCTGGGACACCGATGTCGCGAAATACGGAATAGACATATGGATGACGACAACCGCCGTCGCCAACCATTTCAGGGTATGCCAGTCCTTCCTGGGCGCAAAGATACACGATGCCAAGGACCCGGCCACGGACCTCAGCGGCATGCTCTACCAGGTTATCGGCTCAACGTTCGACCTTATGGAAATATATCATGACGTATGGAAAAACATAAAAGGCTCCGAGCCCGTGCCCACCTTCGGTTTCAGGTACGCGGTCGGTCTGGAGCCTGTCATTGTCAATTATGAAAAGATGATCGAAAAGTTCAGGCTCGGCGCAAAGGAACTCTCCACCATATGGAAGACCTTCATGCCGGACGACCTTCACGACTTCATACACAATGAGTTGAGCAGGGTCCCGGTACGGTCGTTTAACATCCCGGATGATGTGTGGGCCGCGATTGTCTACTATTTTGCGCTCGCCTGTCACGGGAAAAAGATCAACAGGGAGCACCTTCTGAAATCGCTGACCCCGCTTTACATCGGGCGCGTCGCCTCTTTTGTCATAGACACGTGGAACAGCAGCGCCGCGGAGGTCGAAGAAAAAATAGAAAACCTGTGCATAAGCTTTGAGAATAAAAAGGAACTGTTGGTTAAAAACTGGGAGGGAAAAACTGATTCAAAGGGGGAACAACCAAAATGAACGACGCTCTGCAAAAGATATTTTTAGACCCTTTCAGGGGCTTTTTTGAAAACGTCCTTGATTTCCTGCCGCACCTCCTGACATCCCTGCTTATTCTGCTCCTGGGCGGGCTTATTGCGCTGGCCCTCGAGAAAATGTTCACGAAATTGTTCAGGGCGGTGAATCTCGACAGGGTCTCCGAGAAATACGGCATTCCCGAAATACTGCGCAGGGGCGGGATAAAGGAGCCCGTATCGTTTATATTTTCCAAGATGATATGCTGGCTCACGCTGCTTATATTTCTCATCATCTCGCTGAACGCCCTGAATGTAACCACCGTCGAAAGGCTGCTGGAGAAGTTCTTTCTCTATCTGCCGAACGTGTTCGTGGCGCTCTTTATAGTTTTCATGGGTTACATCCTGAGCAACTTTCTCGGAAGGACCGCCCTTATAGCCTCTGTCAACGCAGGGCTCAAAATGTCCGGCATCATCGGCAAGTTCGTCCAGTTCACGGTGTTTTTCCTGTCCATCGCAATGGCCCTGGAGCAGCTCGGCATAGGGAAAGAGACGGTGCTGCTTTCATTCGGGATTATATACGGCGGGGTTGTGCTGGCGCTTGCCATAGCCTTCGGTCTCGGGGGCAGCAATGCGGCAAGGGAGTATCTGGAGAAGAGGATCAAGGGCGAGGACGAGAAAGACGATATACAGCATCTTTAAACCTTAATGTTGCATAAACGTACACAGGAGTCCGCCGTAAAACCTTTATAAAGCGACGGGATATCGGAAATATGTCTTTATTGCAGGACGTAACGGAGAGTGAAATTCCAGAGGATGTCGATATGCCGTGCGGAATACTCTCCAAGATATCGCGGATAAAGCTTTTCCGGCGGACCCCTGTGCCCCGCCGGCTGGATGTTATGCCGCTGTAAGGTAAATATGAAACCCGGGAAAAAAGAAAAAATATCAGGCAGGCTTTTACAGGTCGGCATGGGGGAGCATACGATAATTATCGCCATGTCGATAATCATCGGCCTGCTGAGCGGTTTCGCCAACATGCTGTTTCGCGCGACAATGAACTTTGTCCACGAAATAGTGTTTGTCGGCGGCTCCGCCCTGCTCCGCATCGGTGAAGGCGGTTATTATAAATTATTACTGCCGCTGCTGCCCGTATGCGGCGCCCTGCTTCTGATCCCCCTGTCTCTTGCATTCCGTGAAGATGTAAACGGCTACGGTTTTCCCCGCTTTCTTGAAAGGGTGAATATAAGGGGCGGAAGGATCAGGAAAAGGACCGTGCCCCTGAAGATACTCAGCGCGGCCTTTACAATAGGCACAGGGGGCTCCGCCGGCGTTGAAGGCCCGATCGCGCAGATAGGCGGGGCGGTGGGCTCTTTTGTGGGGCAGATATTCAGGGTTTCGGGCAACAGGATGAAGCTCCTCATTGCGGCAGGTTCTGCAGGAGGCATTGCGGCCACATTCAACGCCCCGATTGCTGGGGTCATGTTTGCAAGCGAGATAGTGCTCCTGGGCAACTATGAACTCACATCTTTTGCGGCCATTATCATTTCCTCGGGAATAGCCACCGTTGTATCGCGGATGTATTACGGCGCAAATCCCATCTTCACCGTGCCGGCATATGAAGTGACTGCTTACGAGATCCCGCTTTATATATTGTTCGGCATTTTCATAGGGGTTATAGCCGTCATGTACATCGTGGTATTCTACAGGGTGAAGGATGCGTTTGACAGGCTGAGGATTCATCCCCAGCTGAAACCCGTCATAGGCGCCTTTATCGTGGGTTCAATCGGGATATTCTTCCCCCACGTGCTTGGTGACGGCTATGAATTCATCGAGCAGGCCCTTGACGGCAAGGTTATATTCCTCGTCATGTTTGCGCTGATATTCCTGAAGATAGTCGCCACATCATTCACGCTCGGCTCAGGCGGGGCGGGCGGTGTGTTCGCGCCCGCGCTTTTCATAGGGGCGATGGCAGGCGGCGCCTTCGGCTGGGTCGTGCACTCCCTGTTTCCTGCATATACGGCCCATCCCGGCGCCTACGCCACGGTCGGCGTCGGCGCATTTCTCGCGGCGGCCACGCACGCGCCCCTGACAGGCACATTCCTGCTGTTTGAAATGACCGGCAATTACAAAATAATCATCCCCATAATGTTTGCAAGCATAGTGGGGACCCTGACCGCGCGACGCCTGCATCATGATTCCATAGACACGGTGGAACTTTCAAGAAAAGGGATCAACATACATGACGGCAGGGAGGCCACGGTCCTGAGCTCCATCCGGGTGGGCGATGTAATGAGGAAGAACTTCACAACCGTGCATGAAGATGCGGGGATGCACGAGCTTCTCCGCAAGGTTGTTGCGGGAGAGAGTTTTTATTTCCCGGTGGTTGACAGCCAGGGCCTGTTAACCGGGATAATCTCCCTTCAGGACATAAAGAGCGTCCTGTTTGAAGAGGACCTCAAGGAGATTCTCAAGGTCAAACACATTGTCTCGCGTAAAGTCATAGTTCTTACCCCTGACGACAACCTCAACACGGCCATTGAAAAATTCGCCGTAAAGGACCTGGAGGAAATCCCGGTGGTGGACATGTTCAACAGGCGGAGGGTTGTGGGAATGCTGAAAAGGGGCGATGTTGTAACAGCCTACAACAAGGAACTGCTGCGAAGAAGGGCCTGAAAACAGGTGAATTGCTGACTATTAGCCGGTAAATATTATAAAATAAATAATTCATCCTTAATGTTGTATAAAACGGGCGGGAGAGGCTGCCCGCCGGCGATGTTCTTATGCCGCTGTAATATCGGTTTTTGAAAAGGAATCTTCATGCCCGAGGCGAAATTAAAGGTAATCCTCTTACGGCACACGCCGGATCCGGAAGAAACCGTGGCAATGGCCGCAAAGCTGTGCTACAGCCCTGCGGATATCGAATCCCTTAAGGGCAGGATAGAGGCCGGGGACCAGAAGGCCTTTGTCGAGAAGCTCGTAAAAATGGGGCACATGACCCCCATAGAGCATGCATCCTTTACATTCGCCGTTGAAGGCATTTCAAGGGCATGCTCGCACCAGCTCGTAAGGCACAGGCTCGCCTCATATTCCCAGCAGTCGCAGCGCTACGTGAATGAAGAGGCGGGTTTTGACTATATCATCCCGCCGCTCATAAGAGAGGATAAGGAACTGAAAAAAACATTTACAGGCTTTATGAAAGCGTCCCAGGAGACCTACAACCTGATGGTGCGCAAACTGAATGAAAAAGGCATAAAGGGCGAATCGGCCAACCAGGATGCCCGATTTGTCCTTCCCAATGCAGCGGAGACCAAAATCATGATAACCATGAACGCAAGAGAGCTTCTTCATTTCTTCAGGCAGAGGTGCTGCAACCGCGCACAATGGGAGATAAGGCGTATGGCTGAACGGATGTTGAGACTCGTTAAAAAGACGGCTCCGACAATCTTTCATGCCGCCGGGCCGGCGTGTCTTTATGCGCCGTGTCCCGAGGGCGATTATTCATGCGGAAAAGCAGATGAAGTCCGGAAAAAGTACGGCGTGATGAAAAACAAACCAAGAGCACGGAGATGAGCACATGATCGTGAAAAGAAAAGCCTTTGCCGGATTTATCATAATCACGGCAATCCTGTCTTTTGCACTGGTTCTCACCACCGCCTCGCACAGCGCCCCTCCTGCCCGGGATTCGAAGGGTTTCTTATACATGGACCTGGAGGAATCCCTCAGGCAGTTGAACTCAAGGGTGGAACAGGCCGCCCCCGGGATAGTGATGATCATTGCCTATGACATCACAGGGACGGAGAGTGCGAGGGGAAGCGGCTTCTTCATGGACCGCGAGGGAACAATCGTAACCAATGCGGAGATCATGGAGAATGCGTATTCAGCAGAAGTGTTCAGCCGGGGGAACCATTACACGGATGTTGCAATTGTCCGCCTTGACAGCGATAAAGACCTCGCAATGATCCGGGTCGGCACGGACAATGAGGTTCCCCTCGGGATAGATTTCGACCGCCTCATAAAACCGGGGGACAAGGTCATGATCACCGGCAAATCAGCCGGCGACGAAAAAACCGTATCGGAAGGTGTGGTCAAATCCGTAGATATAACCAGGGAGGGACTGGAGGTGTTCAGGATAAAAACCGCCGTCCCGATATCATTGCTGCCCCCCGCCAGGCAGGGCCCTGTGCTGGACATGGACGGAGAGGTTGTCGGGATTACAACCGCCCGGATATCACCGGAACAGGAGAGAGACGTGTTTGGGAGAATCCCCGACATGTCCGTCTTAAATGCGGTCAGTATGCGGTCAGTGAGGGATTTCATCCTGAGCCCCGGGGAAGCACCACGGCCCCTTAAGCCTGCAAAATCAAAGGTCTGGTCGAAGTGGCTGTTTAAGCGGATGGAAACAGCAGCCATTGAAGGTTTTATGACGCTGTATCTGATCGGGTTCCCCAAGCTGCTGTTCTATGTATTTCTGATTATAGTATTCATATCATTCATCCAGTGGCTTTACGGCAAGGCAAGGAATCTGTTCAGCGGCAGTCCGGCGAAGGTCAGACACAGGAGGAGATAGCTTTTTCCATGGCATACGTAACAGCATTTGCAGGCAAAGGCGGCACAGGCAAGACAACCATTGCGGCATTAACTATCCGGTACCTTGTTGAAAAGAGGCGCAAGCCGGTGCTTGCAGTTGATGCCGACAGCAATTCCTGTCTCAATGAGGCTCTCGGCGTCCCTGTTCACGCAACAATAGGCGGCCTGCGCGAGGAATCCCTTGCCATGGTCCGCAGCGGCGCCGAGCGGCCGGGGGGCATGAGCATGGAGCAGCTTTTTGACTACCAGGTCCAGCAGTCGCTTATCGAGTCGGACGGGTTTGATTTGATGGTCATGGGCAGGCCCGAAGGCCCGGGCTGCTATTGCGCGGCCAACAACATAATCCGTAAATATACGGACAAGCTCTCCGCCAGGTATCCTTATGTTGTGATAGACAATGAAGCCGGCATGGAGCACCTCAGCAGGAGAACCACTCACGAGGTCGACCTGCTGCTTGTAATCAGCGATCCCACTCAGAAGGGCATCAGGACCGCCGCAAGGATCAACAGCCTTGTCGACGAGCTGAATCTCAATATAGGCAGGAGGAAGCTCATAGTCAACAGGGTGTCAGGTGAGAATTTCACCAGGCTGAAAAACAGCGGCATGGATATCCCCTTTGAAGAAATCTGCAATGTTCCCGAAGACGGCAACATCTTCCGTCTCGACATGGAAGGCAGGCCGGTTTTTGAACTTCCCCCTGATTCGGTCGCGGTGAGGACGGTCTTTGAGATTCTGGACTCGGCGGATATTCCTTAACCTTAATGTTGCGTAAACCGGCAGGGGAGTCCGCCCTAAAACCTCCGGCCCCCTTGCCCGCAGGCGGTGTTTTTATCCCGCTGTAAGGGGCGGGGTTCGGGGGAGGTGCAGAATGAAATTTGAAGATTCAGATGAAAGGTGAAGGAAAACGGAGAACCCGGCTTGCAAACACGGCCCTGCTCGCCCTGTCGCTGCTGGTTTCCTTTCTTATCCTGGAGGCAGGCCTCCGCTGGCACTATTATGACAGGTACGGCCCGTACCGTCTGGCAGTCTCCTATGCCCTGGATCATCTCATCAACGGCCCGAGGCCCTTCGGCCTGTCGGGACTTGAACTGAACCGCACGGCGTGGGAATCCAGTTACACCGAGCGCGGCCTCCAGGTGCCGGAACGCGGAGAGCCCCGTGAAGGATTCTGGGGCTTCGGGATCAAGCCCAAGGATACGGCCTGCGGATTGATCGGAGACCTGGTATGCGAGCGCCCTCAGGTAATACCCGGCCTCATCGAAATCGACCGGGGGGGCTTTCAGCATGCGGGCCGCCTGGAAAACCCCTCTCCGCATATCCTGATTATCGGTGGAAGCGTGGCATTCGGCGCGTATGCATCGGGTATTGATAAAACCTATTTCCACCGCCTCGCCGGCCTGCTGAAATCCCGGTTCCCGGACATAGGCATATCGGTCTTCGGCGTGGGCTCGGCCCTCAGCTCCAATGACCTTGCTGCGTTTGTCCTGCGGGGACTGGACATCAGGCCGGACCTTGTGATATTTCTCAACGGGCTGAACGACCTTGTCAATCCAGGAGGGGACGACTTCAGCGCCTATGCGCGGCAGTACCTGGGCAACATGGAGGTTGCACAGCATATCGCCGCAGAGCACAACATCCCCGTCGTCTTTGCGCTTCAGCCTTTTTTAGGGGAAAAGAAGGTCAAAACAGCGCTTGAGGAGAGAATCCTTGACCTCAGCGTAAGAAAATACGAAGAGACTGTGAATCCGCATTATGACAGGATAAGAAAAGGATTGAAGGCGCTTGCAGACAGGTCGCCGTCAAGTTTCTTTATAGACTGCTCGGGGATTTTCAATAACGAGAAGGTGACGACATTCGCCGACCAGTGGCACTTTTCAGACCCCGGCCACGAGATTTTAGCCGCAAAGCTCGCCCGGGACCTGCTGCCCGTGCTGGAGCAGATTGCAGGAAAACCCCGAGGTCGCAAAACAGAGGCGATTCGTTCGATTGATTTATACACATTGTTATGATAATATTTGTGTATTGGGGGTGTTGTTATGGGAAGAACAAACGTAGTGGTGGATGATGCGCT
Organism: Thermodesulfovibrio sp.; assembly: GCA_026982355.1. Lineage (GTDB taxonomy): Bacteria > Nitrospirota > Thermodesulfovibrionia > UBA6902 > UBA6902 > JAADFS01. The sequence goes on along the minus strand of JALSHG010000096.1, from coordinate 30,987 downwards.
CTTTGAAGAAGGATTTAGATTAACAAAATGCAAAACCAAAAAAGAGCTTATTAACACTGCCATAGAAGAGCTTATAAAGAAAGAAAAAAGGAAGAGACTCCTGAGGCTTGAAGGCGCCGTGAAATGGGAGGGTGACCTCTCTGAAATGAGAAAGAGCCGGTTTTGATATTGGTAGATACATCTGTCTGGATCGATTTCCTCAACGGACGGAATACTAAATCCCGCAGAACTCTCCATGCCCTTTTGGAAGACGATGAAGAGATATGTATCTCGGAGATAATACTTATGGAGATACTGCAGGGTATCAGGGATGATAATCAGTTCGTTGAGATCAAGGACTACCTGTCTGCATTGCCGGTTTTAATGAATACGCCGGTTCAGTCTTATGTTCGCGGCGCTGATATTTACAGGCGCTGCAGAAAAAGAGGTTTTACTGTAAAAAAGCCGGCAGACTGCCTTATAAGCGCGGTTGCATTAGAGAATGACGCCGTGCTTTTTCATAATGATTCCGATTTTGAAAAAATAGCGAAAGTCACGAGTCTCAGGCTGTATAAATGGTAGAGCATATGTATAACCGCCTCCCAGAGGAAAGAATGAGGCCAAGGCATTAAGGTAATTGAAGGCAATTCGCGGCCTTGACATCGGACATTCCCACTATTTAGATTATATGACTTTATCTTAATCTTGATGTTGCACAAGCCGGCAGGGGGGATTTTACGCCGCTGCAAGGCTTTAAGTTAAAACATCCGCTTGAAAAATATACCATCAGGAGGAATATCATGGGTTACAGAGAATACAATGACCGCATAGGCGGCATAAACCACTGGCTGTTTAACCAGGAAGAATTCAGGCATATCATCACACGCCCGTTCAGGGGGGAAGAATATTCCAGTGTCATAAACGGCTCAGGTGTTGTAAAGGGGGAGCAGAAATACCCGAAGGGTTATCAGGATGTCATCATACCCGAGCTGAGGCGCAGGGCGGATTTTTTCAGCGAGGTTCCCGCGCTCAAGGATATCAGGCCTGCCGGGCACAAGGTGCTGACCGTGCTGGTCGGTGACAGGGACGACCCCACGGTGGCGGCTTCACGCAGCTATGTGGGCATGAAGTCCGCCACTACCAGGCTCACCGGCCTGTCCGGCATGGTCGAAGAACTGCCTTCCACGATAACGGCCTCTGAGCTTTACGAAAAACTCGACAAATGGAACAATGACGAGACCATCTCCATATTGATGTTCCAGTTGCCTTTCGGCGGCAGAGCGGGGGAGACAATCGACACAACCGCGCTCTGCAACCGCATCAATATCGCCAAGGACGGCGACGGGCTCAACCAGGTGACACTCGGCCTCATGTCCCTCGGCGCCGAACGTTATTACGACTGCTGCACGCCCGGGGGTATAATAGACCTCGCCAGCGTCTACCTGTACAGGGAAAAGGGCGTGAGGCTGCGTCCGGACGGGATCGCGGGTTTTGCAGGTTTCGAGGTGCTGGTCTCCGGCAGGAGCGCCATCGTGGGTGAGCCGCTGTTTAACCTCCTGAAGCGCTTTGATGCAACGGCCCTCGGCCCGCTGCACACGCGCACAGGCACGGGCGGTTCAACGGACAGGGAGACGCAGTTAAGGGTATATACCGAACTCTCAAGGCGTGCGGACATAATATTTTCCTGCATGGGGTTTCATCCGTACAGGCTGCACGCTGACACTGAATACTTCTTCACCGCGGACATGCTCAAGGAAGGCTGCCTGATAATCGACGCATCCACGTCGTTCAGAAAAGACGGCAGGAAACCTTACGGTGATGTCGATCCTTCCGCGCGTTCCAGGGCCGCGGCGTATACGCTGGAGACCGGGGGGGTCGGCCCCGCCACGGTCACCAAGCTCGTGCACCAGGGCTGGCGCGGAATGCTGTACCAGAACATTGACAAAGTGAGAAAGGCCCTTGAAGACAACAAGTCACTCGTCAAATCAACCTTCACCGGCCTTCTGGCGTCCTATGCCGGTGCAAGCAAAGCCGATGCTGAAGACAACGCCGAAAAGCTCTGCAACAGGGCAATACATCCAGACAGCCATCCCGTGCACGCAGTGGATGCGCTGGAGGCCGTTTTCCCGGCGCTGATGAAGAACAAGTAGGGCCACTCAGCGTTTTTCCATCCTTGTCACTTCATGCTTCAGAAGCATTGCAAGGTCCTGCTGGATAGACGGATTGCCGGGGTTTATGCGAAGCGCCCTGTCGTAAAGCGCAATGGCCTTTTCCGTCCGTGCCGAACCAATGTAAAGACCGGCTAAAGTCTTATACAGCTCCACCGCGTGAGGCGCCAGCTCTATGGCCCTGGAAAAAAATATCTCGGCGGATGAAATGTCATTATTCTGGAAAGCTATCAGGCCGAGATCACGGTACAGAACAGGGTTGTCGGGGGCGATCTTGACGGCTTCCTCAAGGGCATCCACGGCCTGTTCAGGATCGTCCATGGCCAGGTAAGTATGAGCAAGGCCGTAAAAGGCCTCAAGCAGCATTTTCTGTTCATCTGCCTTTTCTGAAGCAGCAGGGGCGGTTATTATCGGCGGTTCCTGTCGCTGCCGCCGCCACGCGACCGCCTTCCGGTATTCCTTCTCAGCTCTCCTGAAGTCTTTTATCCTGAAATAGAAGTACCCTGATTCCAGGTGAGAACCGTAGTTCGCCTCCGCATTTTCAAGCTGTTTCGCCATCTCTGTTCTTTTGCTCTCCCAGACTCGGATTTTCATATTGCACACCTTGAGCATATCGAGAACCTTCTCTTTTTTCTCATCAGTTGCGCCTTTTCGGGCAAGCATGCCTTCCAGTATTTCCCGCGCCTCATAAAATCTGCACTGCTTTATGTACATCCCGGCGAGAGAGTTGTGAATGCCGTCAAGGGACATGTCCTGAACATCGTCACCATGGCTGTTCAACGCTGATGTCAGATACTTTACAGCAAGGGCGGTCATGCCGGCCTTTTTATATGCCATGCCGGCCTTGTAGTATCTTATGCCTTCTCCCGTCGAATTATCGTTGAGTATCGAATCAATCTCTCTCTCCCTCCTGAGCGCGTTTATGAGCCTGTCCAGCTGCTTGTTGAAAAGATTTATTGCCTTTATTATCTCGCTGTAATAGAACCGCCCCCTTTCCAGTTGTTTATCAAGCATTTCCCATTTATCCCGTATCTCGTCTATCGCCTGTATCTCGTGTTTTTTCAGATAGAGTTCAAGTCCGTAATGATATCCGACCAGCAGGTTAAGCGAAGGATGTCTTACTTTTTCGATAAGCCCCTCGATCCTTTTCAGTATACTGCTGAGCTCACGGGAATCTTTGTTTTCGTTGCCTTTCAATTTTTTCGCCTTTTTTATATGTCTCAATACCTGTGCCGACGCCCTTTTGATATCCCGAAATTTATTTCTTACTGATGTCACTTCACTTATCAGGTGATCAAGACGGTAGAATGGCCGGCTGTCGGAGAGAGCGGATAACAGTGAAAATGTATCCGTTTCATGTAAACTGTCGCAGTATTCGTCTATAAAATCGGCAAACCTCATATTGACTGCCCCGTCAATCGGCAATCCTCCCTCCGTGGCATTGACGACGATGCCGGTAAATGTCCTGATCCTGCTTTCAAAGGCCGTTTTAAAGGTCAGGAACTGCCTGATGGTATATACACGTTCATTGAAAATATCCACGGCCGGCATTGCTCCCGGTATATTGCCGGGGCCGTTTCTGGTCTTCTTTTCCAGTATCCTGTCAAGATTGTCCGTATAACCAGTGGCATGGACCCTCCCGCCGCTGTAGGAAAGGTCCTGTCCTATAAAGGCTATAACATCCGCACCAAGGAACTCGGATACGGCAAAGGCAAAATGTGCAACGGACCCCCCGAAACATTCAATATAACCGTTGTCTTCCCAGAACCTTGCAAGCCACTGAAAGGCCATATTCTGGGGGACACTGTTAATAAACAACGGACCGGGGTACATGCGGATGAGGGCGGGGGTGTATTGCGCAAGACAGATAAAGGGCACTTCCTTCAGGACGGGGATATCCTTGAATTTGTCATCTATATTATCCGAGACCGGGTCTATCGCCACCGCCAGGTCGGGAATAACATCCGCAGAGAGGAGCGCGGGGAGCGAGGCGTCCGTTGCAACAATGACCGCCCTTCCTTTTGTCTTTTTCAGCAAATGAATATTCTTGTCGAGAGAAGGTCCCGCAGATACTATAACCGCCGGTCTGCCCTTGAATATATTGCGGAGATTCCTTACACCGGGCTTTCTTATTATTGACGGAACGTTTTCAATAAATGCATCTATGAATTCCTTGCCGCGGCTTAAAATAGTGGCGACCCCGAGATCGCTCACCCGCTTTTCTTCATTTAATCTGTTCAGGAAATTGTCAAATGCAGCAGGGTTTATTTTGACCGACGGCTCGTGCCTGACTATCCAGAATTTCCCGTTGGTGATAAGATGATGGTGGCTGTGGAGCACTGAAAAATTTTCCGCATTTTCTCCCAGAACGATTTTGACCCGGTCGGAATCCAGCAGCGCGGAAAAATCCTTTATACTCAGGGCCAGCCTGAATATCTCCGGTGCAGCCTCGTATACAAGAAGAATATGCCCCTTTTCAAATCTTTTAAACACCTCCTCTGCAAAATATCCCAGGCCGAATCCAAAAAGGACGACTATCCCCTCTTTTTCGATCCTGCCGAGCAGGTCGATCGCCTGTCTTGCGCATTCAATCGGATCCCCGGAGCTGTGGATATTTATCTCTTCCCCGTCATTTCTTTTATAGACTATCCTGGGATTGCCGCTTTCCGAATCAAATATTTTGATCCTTTCCCCGTCAATGGTTGCCGACTCCACGATTTCCACCAGTTCAGGATGACGTCTGGAGAGTTTCTCCAGATTACCGCGGTAAAATTTCTCCATGACGGAGGCTTCGGTCCTGCTTTGTCCGGGGATGGGGATGAATTCATCCAGGTCTACAAAATCCATGTCAAGCCTGCTGTCATCATTCATATCGGGCTCCTTTTGATTTGCATATTTTTTCAACCTTCAGCGGCACATACCTCCTGCCCGCTTATGCAACATTAAGGTTAATTCAACGGCGATTCTTTTCATTACAGCCGCCCACTCCCCGCGTCTCTCCTGGCGGAACAGGCGCATCGTCGGATACCATGGGGTATCTTCGCGTTTCAGCATCCACCTCCAGTCCGGGACAAAGGGCAGCAGGGTCCATACAGGTCTGCCCAGCGCCCCGGCAAGGTGGGCAACGGCTGTATCAACCGATATCACAAGGTCGAGGTTTTCCATCACAGCGGCTGTATCATAAAAATCCCCCAGGGACTCCGCTATATCGACAAGATGCAGTGATGCAGCGGCTGTATGGTCATCCTCCGTCACTGTTACGCCTTTCTGCAGGCTGAAGAATTCAATCCCCGGGACGGCCGCCAGCGGTTCAAAATCCCGGAGCCGGCACGACCTGTTGCGGTCGTTCCTGTGTTCCGGATTGCCTGCCCACACCAGCCCGACCTTAAATGCATTACTGTTGATCCGGTGTTTCCATTGCCCTGCCGCATACCTGTCAACGGACAGATACGGGATGTCGGCGGGGATCGTGTCAATGGTTGTGCCGAACACGGCGGGAAGGCTCAAAAGGCTGATGTACGCGTCGGGTTTTTCTCCGCGCCCGGGGCCGTACGGTGTTTCCGAAAGAACGTCTATTCCTTTGAAGTTTTCAAACAGCCTGATAAGGCTCCTGCCGCATTCATATATAACCCTGCCGCCCAATGCCTTTATGAGCGGGATATAACGGACAAACTGGATATGGTCGCCCAGTCCCTGTTCGGCCCTTACCAGCACACTCCTGCCGTTAAGCGGTGAGCCGTCCCATTCGGGTACATCCGCATTGCTGCAGCCGATATCCCCGGATATTTCAGCGCTCTTAAAGCGCCATCCATATTCTTTCCAGCCTTCCCCGAACTCGCCTTTCATGAGCAATACAAGCCCCCTGTTGTAATGGGCATCGGCCGAATCAGGCTTAAGCGCAATAGCCCTGTTATACTGTTCCACGGCTTTCTGCAAGTCTCCCATATCAAGAAATGTATTGCCGAGATTGATATATGCGTGTTCGGAATCCGGATTCAGGCCTATGGCCCTGCGGCACTGACGGACAGCCTCTTCAAGCGCCCCCTGCTCCCTGCAAGTGTCGCCCAGATTGGCATATGCCTCTGCAAAATCCGGGTTGATGCTTACTGCCCGGCGGTAAAGGGCTGCGGCTTCATCATATCTTTTTTGTTTCTTGAGGATGTTGGCGAGGTTGTTGTATGCCTCTGCAAAATCAGGACTGATCGATACCGCCTTGCGGTAATGCTCCTCGGCCCCCTGTAAGTCACCCCTTTCTTTCAGGGCATTGCCGAGATTGAAATGCGTCTCCGCAATATCCGGTTGCAGTTTTATGGCCCTGCGGTAATGCATGATTGCATCATCCACCCTGCCCTCTCCTTTCAGCAGGTTGGCAAGGTTGTTGAGTGCCGGGACATGGCCGGGATTCAGCTCCAAGGCTTTCATATACTGTTTCGCGGCCTTCTTGTTCTCACCCCGTCTCCTCAGGGCATTGCCCATGTTATTGTATGCCTCGGCATAATCAGGGTCTAAACCGACGGCCTTCCTGAAACACCGCATGGCCGTTTCGGTTTGCTCCAGATTCATGAACGCACTGCCGAGGTTATTATGGTAGATGGATACGGACGGGTTTATTGCAACGGCCTTTTCAATATATTCAACCGCCAGCATGTTGTTGCCCCTCTGGTAGGCAATCAATCCAAGCAGGTGCAGCGCATCCGCACATTCCGGCGCAACAGCCAGTATCCCGAGGTAAAGCGACTCGGCCTCCGCCAGATTTCCGGCCCGGTGAAGTCTGAGGGCATCCGCCAGTGCTTCCGGGAGCCCCTGCCGTATTGTCTCATCCTTTATCATGCCAGCCTTTTAAACCCGGTGTGGGCTGCAGGTCCGCGCAATAATTCATGTATGCTGTTTTTATCTATCGCGCCGGCAATTGTCCTGAAAGCTTCCCCGACAGCCCTTTCATAGGCATTAAGGTGCTCTTCCCTGTGGGCGTAGGTTGCATAAAAAGCCTTTGACGACAGAAATCCCATGTTCAGCATTTCCTGCGTGAAGAGCGTATGTATTTCCCGTGACATTTCCCCGTAATCAAATGAGAGTATGCTGAGGGGTGGTATGCCTTTAATGCTTATCCTCAGGCCGTATTCATCCGCAGCCCGCCTCCACGTCTTCCGGACGGATTTGCCCGTCCGGTTCAGATGTTCCGGCACATTATGCGAGCTCATCTTTCTTATTGCCGCAAGTGCCGCCGCCGGACCGATCCTTTCAGTCCAGTAAGTGCTGCTTATAAACGTCTTCCGTGCGGCTTCCATCACAGGACGGATCCCGGTTATCGCCGCCATCGGATAGCCGTTGCTCAAGCCCTTTGCAAAGACCGCGATGTCGGGGTTTATGCCATAGGACAGGTGTATGCCCCCGATGTTCATTCTCCAGCCGGATGTGACTTCATCGAAAATCAGGACGGCGCCTGTCTTGTCGGCGGTCTTTCTGACATGTCTCAGGAATCCCCTCCCGGGCTCCGAGTGCCTCACCGGTTCCATTATGATTGCGGCGAGTTTCCCATCATGTTCCTGGACGGCCGCATCGAGTGACTCGGTCTGATTGTAGTTAAAAGGCACTGCCGTGGCCTGCAGGCAACGCGGTATGCCTGCAGGGTCGAGGCCGGGAAGCAACTGGCCGTCCAGATTGCTGTGGTCTGCAAGGTTGGCTGCAAGATACCAGTCATGCCAGCCGTGATAGCCGCAGAAGGCGACCCTGTCCCTGCCTGTTGCGGCGCGTGCAATACGGACGGCAACGGACATTGCCTCACCGCCTCCCCTGGCGAATCTCACCATGTCGGCCCATGGATGGAGTTCGCACAGCAGCTCCGCGAGCTCAACCTCCTCCGGGCAGTTGAGGGTGCTCATGGTACCTTTGTCAACAGCCGACTTGACCGCTGCATCAACGTCCGGGTCCGCGTAACCGAGAATACACGCGCCTACTCCGCAGATGCTCATATCAATAAACCGGTTGCCGTCAAGGTCGGTGACTTCGACACCCCTGCTCCTGCTGTAGTATGCAGGCCACTGTCCCGGCAAAAACATTTCCGGCCTCTTCGAGAGAAGATGCGCGCCGCCCGGAATAATGTTCCCGGCCCGTTCATATAAATCAATGCCTGTATGACAATTCATCGGTCGTTCCTTCCGCTTACAGTCGAATTAACCTTACATTTGCATAAAAACATCGCCTGCCTGCTTATGCAACGTTAAGGTTAAGTTCACAACAGGCCCGCGCCCCTGTTGGTCCGCTCCGCCTTCTCAAGGATATTCAGTATCCTGATGTCTTCATCAAGCGTATTGGGGAACGGCCTGACCCCTCTTGCCGCATCGATAAACGCTCTCATCTCATCAACATACATTTCCTCTATGATATTGTCATTGTAATCCGATTCCGCCCTGCCCCCGGGTTCGTGGAAATACTCCCATATCCTGTTTCCGGCATCATAGAGCCTGACGGCCCTGTCTTCCCAGTTCCACCTTATCTGTGCCTTTTCAAGGTTCATGGTAAGGCTTCTTGTGGCAAAACGCGAAACGACATCCACCACGAGAGTCCCCAGGAAACCGTTGAATTTAAGATTCACATTGTAAGTATCATCTATGTCAACACCCATGTCGCGGGTCCTGCCGTAGAATGCAAAGACCTCCTCGGGATATCCCGTGATGTCAAGAAGCCATGTCAGTTCAAAAGGCACCATTTCCCTGGTGGCGCTGGTCTGTTTCTTGCTGACATAAAAATCCCTTATGTCCTCCCATGGATGCCAGTCCGGAAGATACTGGCCCATTACGTAAACAAAATTGCACAACCTGCCGTATTTTCCACCCAGTACGATATCCCTGACCGTCCTCACACCCGGATGAAACCTGAAAGTACATGAAGGCGCAATCAGTGTGTTTTTTTTCTTTGCCTCTTCTGAAACTTCCTTGAGTCCATCCATGATGACGCCGGCCTCGACAAAGGCGGGTCTGGCGTACTCCACCGCCAGTTTCAGATATTCAAGGTGGCTGTCCGGAGGGGTTGAGACAATAAAGACATCGCTTGCCGATAACATATCAGGCGTAAGCCCGGCGGATGTCCGGATATGATACCTGTCCTCCGCTTCCTTGCGCCGGTCTTTCCTCTTATCAAAGCCGGTTATATCCTTTATACCCAGCGACAAGAGGTTTCTTATCCTCCTTTTACCCATGGAGCCAAGGCCGATCTGCAAGGCTTTCATTTATAAGACTCCTTCCGCCCGGGGTTCAGCTTTTGAAACTCTTTTCAAGGCTGTTGCGGCAGGGCCTGCCGCCTGCTTATTCAGCATCAGGCTCATGACGGCTTCAATGCATACAAAGTCATATATATCGTCCACTTCATAGTTCTGCCACCTTTCTATGAAAAACGGAATGGTCCGCTGCTGGTAAAATGTCCTGCATTCAAGCAACGTCTCCGTCTTTGAAAGATAGATGACCCCATAGGGGAAAAACACCCTGTCAAGCTCCTGCCTTCTCGTTATGATTCCTGTGCCGGCTTCATAGGGTTTTACATAGCCCCGCGTTATCCTCTTCATTATGGACGGATGCTCCAGGCTCACTTCACCGACGCTCACAAGGCTGTCGGCTTCCGCTTCATGGCGGATTAATTTTTCTATGGCACGGTCGATATCGTCAATCCTCCTCAGGGGTGAAGTGGGCTCCATCAGGGCTATACAGTCAAACGTCATGTCTTTGTTTTTATAAAAATCCACTGCATGTAAAATCACGTCTATCATGGGAGTGCAGTCACCTGCGAGTTCCTCCGGCCTTAAAAAAGGCACTTCCGCTCCGTACCTTTCCGATATCTCTGCAATCTCATTGTCATCCGTGCTTACAATCACCCTGTCGAGGTATCTGGAGGACAGGGCCTGCTCCACAGTCCATGCTATCAGGGGCATTCCGCACATCTCGCGTATATTCTTCCCCGGCAATCCCCTTGAACCGCCGCGTGCGGGAATAATACCGAGAACGCTCCTGTTGTTATACATCACGGAACCCCCTGAAGGATGTGTCCATGTTAAGGTAGAGTTTTTCGGCGTCCTGTATCCCCTTGCGCAGCTTGCTGCCGTAATAATGTTTCATCAGTGTCTTGTTGGCCTGCAGCAACTCCCGGTGGAACTCCTCATCCGTCATATCCGTAAAATTCACGGCCAGCAGGTCGGAGTTGAGGTGTTTGTTTTCGTAGAAATCTTCAACATCCCTTAAAAAACCTTCCCTGATTGCGTGGTAGTATAACGGCGAGCCCGGATACGGTGTGACGGGCCGGATGGTTCTCAGATGTGAATGGTCGTCATATTTCAGCAGGAAATCCACCCCCTTTTTCAGCGTTTCCCTGTTATCGCCTATGTTGCCGAATATAATATTGAGTCCCGGACTGATACCCGCAGCCAGTGTATTCTCCACACCGGTTGTTATATGCTTGACCGTCAGGGCCTTGTTCATATTCTTCAGCACGGTGTCGTCCACGGCCTCAATGCCGTAATTAATAAAAACACACCCTGCCTCCTTCATGAGTTTGAGCACGTCGGGCCTGGCGTAGTTGAGGCGGCCGTTGCAGTCCCACCTGACATTCAGCTTGGCCTTTAAGAAGGCCCTGCACAGTTCCTCCGTGCGTTTCACCGAACTCATCAGGAGTTCGTCGGAAAATGCTATGTAACCGACATGGTAGTCTCTTTTCAGCAGTTTTATCTCCTCTATTATGCTGTCTGCCGAACGTGGCCTGAAGCCGGTGTCCATGCGGTAGCAGAAGCTGCACTTAAAGGTGCAGCCTCTTCCGGAAAGGACCGGTATGCAGCGCTCGGTGCCTCTTATATTCGGCATTCTTAACAACGTGTAGTGGTCCATGGGAAACATTTCATAAGCAGGGAAAGGGATGCTGTCGATATCCCTTATGAGAGGCCGGCGGCCGGTCGTTACCAGCCTGTTGTTTTCGATATACGCAATACCCTTGATATCCTGAAAACCTTTTTTCTCCTGGAGCGCCTCCATCACCTCGATTATCGTGTTTTCCCCCTCACCTGTGATCACCATGTCTGCACGGGTCTTCTTGAGGAAATAGCCGGGCTCCGGTGAGGGACCGTGACCGCCTATGATGTAAAAGGGGCGCTCCGGAACAGCGTTTATCGCATCGGAGATTTTCAGGAGCTTTCTGTACTGGTAATATCCTGCTATAACGCTTACTCCAACGACATCAAACCTGTTCTCCGCAAGATATTCCGTCAGGTGAGCATCCGGGTAGTGATAAACATCCTGGTTATATATGACCACATCATGTCCCGCCTTCTTGCAGACCGCTGCTATATAAGCCAGACCCTGCGGAAACCAACTGATATATGAGCCATTGTCATAGACGACAAGCAGTATTCTCAAAAGCTGCCTCCGGACATCGCTTTGCCTCAAAGTTGCATAAAACACCGGCGGACTCCTCTGCCCGTTTATGCCACGTTAAGGTTAATCCTTGCGGTTCTTATCTGAACACCCCCAGTTTTTCAACGGCGTTTTTGTATTCCTCCCACTGGCCTATATCGATGTAGTCATTCTCATTCACCGGGTATGTTGCCACTTTTCTGTTGTTTTTGATCAATTTTTTGATCAGGTCGGTCATGTCAAAAAATGTATTTTCGGGGATAAAGCGTACCGCCTCCCTGCTCAACACATATACGCCTGTATTTATCGTCACGGTATATTCAGGTTTTTCGTGTATATCGGTCACCAGACCCTTTTCCCTGAAACTTATGACGCCATAGGGTATCTTGTGATGCTGGATTGAAGACAATACCGTCATCACGGCGTTGTGCCTTTTATGCAGGGTTATCACCTGCTGGAAATCGGCCTTGACAATAACGTCACAGTTGGTGACGATAAAGATATCCGTGTTCATCCTCTTGAGCAGCTTCAGCCCGCCTGCCGTGCCGAGAAAATCTTTTTCCCTGACAAACCGTACTTCGTAATCCTTTTCAACGCCGTTGAAATAAGCCTCTATCATCTCCCCCTTTGAGTTCAGGATAAGATAAAACCTCCTTCCGCCCTGACTCTTGAACTCTTCAATGATCAGTTCAATAACAGGCTTGTCATTTACGGGTATCAGCGGCTTGGGAAGAATCTTGGTGAAAGGCTCCAGCCTTGTCCCTCTGCCGCCTGCCATGATAACCACCGGCACTCTTATCCTGCCGTTCTTCGGCGGCCGTGCATGTTCCGAAAGTGCCCGGTTCCAGGTTATATAATCAACCACAATGCCCTGTTCATCTATGAGGGGGATAAGATTGATTTTTTTCTTCAGAAATATTTTCCTTGCGGCTTCCATGGAAAACCCGCCTTTTCTGAGAAACGTGGGCTTCCTGTGATAGACATTTCCGATATTGTCGTCGAGACTGTTGCCCTTTAACAGGTAGCGCCTTATGTCTCCGTCGCTTATGGTCCCGAGAAGCCTGTTGTCCCGGTCAGTGACCAGGAGGAGTTTCTCGGCCGTCCTGTCGAGTTTTTTCAATACATCCTTGATGGATTCTGTTTCAGCAATGAATATATCTTTCTGCATCGGCAGGCTTTCCCGGGCCTGCAGTCTCAGCCCGTGGCATTTTATCCGGCAAAATGTTTCCGATATCAAAGAACTCCTTTTTCAGGTTTATGGGGCCGGATAACATCTCTTTCAGAATGCCGGCTATCCTTTCCGAGGCCCCGCCCTCTCCATAAGGGTTTTTTATATTCCTGCACAACCTCTGAAAATCAGGTGACAGCGCCTTCCTGATTGAAGCCGCTATTTCTTCACTGACGCACCTGCAGTCGATTATGCTTTCAGCCTTTATCCTTCCCCTCTGCCTGTCCCCGATATTCACGGCCGGTTTTCTGAAGGCAGGGCTTTCCATGATTCCGCTGGAGGAGTTTCCAACGACTACATCGGCATACTTCATTGCAGACAGATATTTCACTCTTCCAAGGGATGTGAAACATGCGGTTCTGCCGGGATGGCTTCTCCGGAATTCATCCATCAGGCCCGCGATCTCCCTTCCTCCGTTATCAGCGTTCGGTTTTGTAAGGATACACTTTAATTCCTTCGTGTCCTGAAGGGCCTTCAACAGCTCCTTGAACTGTCTTCCCGGGGCGCCGGATTCCAGTGTAACCGGATGGTATGTAATCAGGGCGGTTTTTCCATTGAATTCAAACCCCAGCATGTCTTCCAGTTCATTCTTTTCAAGAAGGTTGGTTTCTTTTATAGTGTCAATGCACAGGGCGCCGACATTGAAAACCCTGTCGGGAGACTCTCCCAGCTGGATAATACGTTTCCGGTACGTTTCGGTGGATGCAAAATGAAGATAGGACATCTTGGTGATGGAATGTCTCATTGCGTCATCAATAACACCTTCGCTCAGTTCCCCGCCATGCAGATGGGCGACCGGGATTTTGGTTATAAAAGCAGAGAGGGTTGCTGCAAATGTTTCAAATCTGTCACCCAGTACCGTCATGATGTCAGGCCTTTCTTTTTTAAATACATCAGCAAAGGATATGATCCCGATTCCGATGGATTTTGAAATGCCGGCATCCGTATCACTTGAGAGGAGCATTTCCACCCTGTCATTTACAGTGAAACCGTCTTCCTCTATTTCCCGGCAGGTAAGGCCGAACTCCGGAGACAGATGCATTCCGGTGGCGATTATCCGCAGAGTGAAACATTCGTCGTTTTTTATTCTCTTTAAGAGCGGATACAGCAATCCATATTCTGCCCTCGTGCCGGTTATAAAGCAGATTTTTTTCTTTGCATACGGCGTCATAAATGGTCAGGTATCCAGGTTGTTTAAACTTACAGTTGCATAAAAACATCGCTTGCGGGCAGGGGAGCGTGCGGCACGTTTTACGGCGGACTCCACTGCCCGCTTATGCGACATTAAAATAAACATGACCGATTTCCCCGTTCCGCACGCCGACGGCGGATACACGGAACAAAATATCTCCCGTGCGGCATGCTCGTCTGACCGCCGCTTGCGCAATTCGGAACATAGATGTTCATTCATGTCCTCACTGCAAATAGTATGCCCGTTATCATCCGCAGAACATACGGTTTTCCGTTGACGGGATACAGGGACGGACGGCGGACGGCCTTCTGTTTATAACCACAGGAAATAAAAACGGAATGTATGTATTGGAAGGAGTGGTGACTTTAAGTCTGTTGATGCGTGAGAACCGGTTTGCGGTCTTTTACAGCGGCAAACACTGTCAAGCGATTGACATTTGCCCGTGCATGAGCAGCTGATTAATGCTTCAGCATCATGGTGTCAAGCTGATGAAAAAGCTGCATGATTCCAACAGCGGCAAGGGCAATCAGAACCAGTAAAAAGAATATCTTCGGTCTTTTGAAGAGCAGGAAAAGAAGGATAACCGCTGCGGATACGGAGGCTGTCATGTTCTCCCGGGCGTAGTTCAGAGCATCCTGAAGAATCTTATTGTAATCCATAAAATCTCCTTTGTCTCTGCGTCTGACTATTTGTAGTATATCACAATCCGTTCATAACCTTACAGTTGAACGGACATTGCAGGCTGCAGGAAAGACACTTATAACGCATTGCATTTCAACCGGTATTGATTTTTCACGCCGTTCTGCTATACTTCATATTATTCAATTTATAACTTATAACGTTTCAACCCGGGAGGCCGACATGGCAAATAAAAAATCCTCTTCCTCCGATCCGAAGACAAAAAAACCATCATCGAAAACAAAGGCGACGGCAAAACGGTCTGCAAAGTCAAAATGCGGTAGAAGTTCTCGGAAGAAAACACCGGTCCTGGATCTGGACAAGACAATGGACCGCCTCAAGGAACTGGGAGACAAGCTCGCCAAGTCCGCCGAGAAAGGCCTCTATGACGAGACAACCCGTGACCAGCTAAGGAAGCTGAAAGACAGATTAAGCGAAGCCGCGGACAAGGGCGTACACGCAATCAGGGAGGCTGCCGGCAGGATACATCAGTTTGCAGGCGAAGCGACGGAGCTTACCAGGTTAAAGATTGAACTGCATAACCTGCAGAAAGAGCGTGAAAAGTTCCTGCTCCTCATGGGCGAGCAGCTAAGAAATTTATACAAATCAAACAGGCTGAGAAACATCAAGGAGAAGCTGAAATACGATTTCCAGAAAGTCGATGAGATAGAAGAGGCAATCGCCGAAAAAGAGAGAGAAGCGGCCAGGCTCGCGGCGGATATGAAACCCGTAAAATAACGTCCCCCTGCGATATCTTCAGGTCGCCGCCGATGTTGTCATAAACCCCGGTCAGGAGACCGCGCCGTAAAAGCGGGAGGCTCTTTGCCGCTGCTACTGACGCAGGGTTTTGAGAAATTCCTTGTACTTTTCAGGTGGCGATTTGATTTCCATCCCCATACTGAATGTAACGCCGAAGGGTGAAGGCTTGGTCTGAAGCCATTTCACCTCGCAGTCCATCATGAGCACATCCCCGGAAGGGAGGGTGGACTTTAGTCCGACTATTGAATTGGAGGGGATATCAATGCCGCTGTATACAGTAGCTGATACCATATACAGGCCGTTTTCGGAAAAATTCATTATAATGCCCGAATAATTAACCCCGTCCAGAATCAGCTCCGCATTCAGACTGTCGACAATTCTCTTATATCGTCTCTTTCCCATACTGAGTACCCCTTACAGTGGCATAAAAATGCCGCCCGCGGGCAGGGGAGTCAGGCGGAAAAGCTTTATCTGCGATACCTTCAGGAAGTATTCCGCACGGCATATCGACATCCTTTGGAATTTCACTCTCCGTTACGTCCTGCAATAAAGACATATTTCCGATATCCAATCGCTTTATAAAGGTTTTCCGGCGGACTCCCCTGCCGGCTTGTGCAACATTAAGGTACCGCTAACCGTACAGTTGCATCAAAACATCATCCGCGGTCATGCCCCGCCGCCGCTAAATAAAAAGCCGATTTTTCAATTATAACAAATTATGCCACAACTTTACCTTACAGCGGTATAAAAACACCGCCTGCGGGCAGGAGCGTCCGGAGGTTTTACGCCGGACTCCCCTGTCGGCTTATGCAACATTAAGGTTTACATAAGATTCACCGGGTCCACATCGATATCGATTTTTATTCCCCTGCACCCTTTCATTTCCTCCAGCAGAACCGATGCACGCTCACGCAGCTTCCTGGAATTTTTCCCCTTCAGTATGATATGCCACCTCCAGAAATTCCTGATCTTTTCAATCGGAGCCGGGGCGGGACCGAGTATATCCGCTTCTTTACCGGCAGGAGTGTGCCGTATTTTTTTTATCTTCTTTGAAACAGCGGCAACGGTTTTTTCACCTGCATCCCTGTTCCTGAAGCTTAAAATAATCCTCAACAGCCTGCCGGAAGGCGGATATGACAGTTCTCTCCGCTGGATCATTTCCCTCTCGTAAAATCCCTTGTAATCGTGCTTCCTCACATAATCGAAGACATAGTGACCTGCCTCGTAGGTCTGTATGTATGCCTTTCCGGGCGTATCACCCCGGCCTGAGCGTCCCGCAAGCTGGATGAAGAGCTGAAACGCCCTTTCCGCGGACCTGAAGTCAGGCATGTTCAGCGCGATATCAGCGGATACGACGGCGGAAAGGGTGACATTCGGGAAATCATGGCCCTTCGCCACCATCTGGGTGCCCAGGAGCAGGTCGATTTTCTTGTCCTCCATCTCCTTGATGATGCTGTAGTGTGAAAATTTCCTGCGTGTCGTATCCCCGTCCATTCTCCTGACCGCAAGCTCCGGTATCAAGGCATTGAGTTCCTCCTCGATTCTCTGAGTGCCGGTGCCGAGATACCTTACTTTTGCGCCCCCGCAGTTCGGGCACAGATCGCCCGGTTTCAGGTGTGAACCGCAGTAATGGCAGTTCAGGGTCTTTGTATCTTTATGATATATAAGCGTTATGCTGCACGCAGGGCATTTATATGAATGGCCGCAGTCCGCGCAGATGCAGAAAGGCGAGTATCCCCTCCTGTTAAGCATTATCAGTGACTGGTACCCCGCGGCGGTGTTTTCTTTCAGGCTGTTTATGAGTTTATTAGAGAGGGAAAACGTCTGTTTTTCTTCAACGGTCATGTCTATGATCTCAATGCGCGGCATGGATTTATGGTCCACCCTGTTTTTGATTTCAAGATACCTGAATTTCCCCCGCCGGGCGGCATGGAATGCCTCCATGGACGGTGTTGCGGAGCCGAGAATCACCTTCAGCCCCTCGAGTTTGGCCCTTGCAAGGGCCACGTCCCGCGCATTGTACCGCAGGCCGTCAGACTGTTTGTATGACGTCTCCTGCTCTTCATCTATGATGATAAGACCGGCGTTTTCAAAGGGGGCGAACACCGCGCTCCTGACCCCGATAACCACCCTCGCCTCTCCGTTCCTCATTTTACGCCAGTATGTTATCCGTTCCCCCGGCGAGAGGCCGCTGTGGAAAAAAACAACCTTATCGCCGAAGCAGCTCCGCAGTCTGTCGATTATCTGCACGGTGACGGCGATTTCAGGCACGAGGACTATGGCCTGCCTGCCGGGAGGCAATGATTCTATGGCATTAACATAGACTTCCGTCTTGCCGCTTCCCGTGACCCCGTGAAGGAGAAAGACGCCCTTGTCCGCTCTGTTTATCTCCTTCAACACCCTCCGCTGCCCCGGTGTAAGGACGGGCGTTTCCTGCTTCTTTATATCACCGGCATAAGTAATCCTCGGTTTCCCCGGCGTTTTCCCCGAAAAAAGAGCCGAGGGCACGGCATTCCTGAGGGCGAGGCCTGTAGTGGACATATAATACTGACCCACCCACCTGATAAGCCTGAGTATGTTCCCAGGAACCAGAGGCTCATCATCAAGGAGGGATTTTATTGGCCTGAGGGTCTTTGACTTATCCGCCGGTTCGGCGGCAAACCCGGTGACGACCCCTGTCCTGAGGCTCTTTTTAAAAGGCGCCGTCACACGCGAACCACGCCTTATCTCAGACTCGAGTTCTTCAGGGACGATATAAGTAAAGGCCTCCGCATTTATCGGGAACAGGATATTTGCAAGCATGAGACTCCCTGTTTACCTTACAGTTGCATAAAAACATCGCCAACCGCTTATTTCAGATATCTGAGGCTCTTGCAAAAGTCGTCTCCCCGTCACCCCGAACGGATAGAGAGGTCTTTATAATTCATCGCCGCCGGAAGATTTCTCCCTCCGGTCGAAATGACACATGCGGGCATTTTCACACTTTTGCAGGAGTCTCATCTTATTGCATTATTGTAGAAGGTGTTACGGCAATTTCACCTGTCCGGTTCTGCATTAATGTTCAATCTTGACCTGCCTCTTCTCCTTCTGACCCATTTTTCAGTCTCAACAGCAAAGAATACGATGGAGGAAAGCGCCAGTGAGACAAGCAGTTCGCCGGCGGTAAGCGGGGCTGTCTTGAAGACGGGATTCAGAAAAGGCACGTATATTGTCGCCATCTGCAGAAGGAAAGTCAGCAGGACCGCGCCGAGGAGCGGCCTGTTGGAGAACAGCCCCTGTTTGAACAGAGACTCCGTCTCGGACCTGATGGCAAGCACATGTCCCATCTGGCTCAGCGACAGCACAGTGAACACCATGGTCTGCCAGTGGGTCTCTCCCGTCTTCATGAACCATGCCTGGGTAAATATCGACACGCTACCCATAAGAAGACCCACCCAGAACAAATGGTAGCCGAGGCCGTGCGCGAATATGCTCTCCTTCGGGTGCCTGGGCGGTTTGTTCATAATCCCCTTTTCCTCCGGTTCCACTGCAAGGGCAAGTCCGGGCAGGCCGTCCGTTACAAGGTTGATCCACAGTATATGGATCGGCAGAAGGGGAATGGGCAGCCCCAGGAAAGGCGGCAGGAATATCGTCCATATCTCACCCGAATTGCTCGTCATGGTGTATTTTATGAACTTGCGGATATTGTCGAAAATCCTCCTGCCCTCCCTGACCGCCTTTACAATGGTTGCGAAATTGTCGTCAAGGAGTATCATGTGGGATGATTCCTTTGCCACATCCGTGCCGGTAACGCCCATGGCGACCCCGATGTCCGCCCTTTTCAGGGCCGGTGCGTCATTGACACCGTCTCCCGTCATTGCAACAAACTCTCCCTTGTCCTGAAGCGCCCTGACTATCTTAATCTTCTGCTCGGGAGCCACCCTTGCATAGACCCTTATCTTCTCCACACGCTCCTTGAATTTATCTATGGAAAGCCTGTCGAGGTCGGCCCCCGTCATCACGCCGTCGCCGTCGCTTATTATCCCGAGTCTCTTTGCTATATTCTTTGCCGTAAGCGGATGATCACCCGTTATCATCACCGGCTTTATTCCAGCGGTCCTGCACATACTGACCGCCTCTTTTGCCTCTTCCCTGGGCGGATCCATCAATCCTGCAAGGCCGAGAAAGGTAAGAGCGTTCTCCGCAGTCTCAGGTGTAATCTCTCCGGGCAGCGCCTCCCAGCGTCTCTCCGCAAAGGCAAGTGTCCTTAATCCGTCGCCGGCCATCCTGTCGTTTGCGGATATGAGTTCCCGCCGGAACGTATCCGTAAGTTCCACAGTTTTTCCCATGTAGAGAATATGTGTGGATTTGTCGAGGACCGATTCGAGGGCACCTTTCGTAAAGGAGATGATCCGGGTGTTTGGAATCGCGGCCCTGTCACGGACTTCATGAAATGTGGTCATGCATTTCCTGCCGGAGTCGAAAGGGATTTCGGCTGTTCTCGGAAAATCGCGTTCGAGCCTGTTTTTATTAAACCCTCTCCGTTCCGCAATTTCAAAAAGCGCTGTTTCAGTGGGGTCACCCATTATCCGGCCGTCCCCGCTCTGAACCGCATCATTGTTAAGCGCCATGGCGTAAAAAAGTTCCGCCGGTTGAGGGCCGGGCGAGGATAGTTCCTGTTCATCCGGGCTCTTGAGTGTTTTTCCGTTTACATATATCTCCTCGACGGTCATCCTGTTCAGGGTAAGCGTGCCTGTTTTATCCGAGCATATATAGGTAACGGAACCGAGTGTCTCGACCGCCGGAAGTTTTCTCACGAGGGCGTTCTGCCTGACCATTTTCTTGGCGCCGAGTGCAAGAGATATGGTCACAACAGCGGGCAGGGCCTCGGGAATGGCGGCCACGGCAAGGCTGACCGCGGTGAGAAACATTATCAGCGGTTGCTCACCCCTTAACAGGCCGGTTATGAAAACAACGGCGCAGATTGCAAGGACCGCAAGCCCGAGCCGCTGGCCGAATCTGGCAAGCCTCTTTTGAAGGGGGGTTTTCACTTCCTCCTCACCCTGGAGCATGGCGGCTATTTTTCCGAGTTCGGTCTTCATGCCCGTTGAAATCACTATGCCGCTGCCCCGGCCGTACGAAACGGTTGTGCCTTTAAAGGCCATGTTCCTCCTGTCCCCGAGCGGTATGGATCCGCCGCTGAGTGTCTCGGCGGTTTTATCAACCGGAACGGATTCGCCCGTGAGCGCGGCCTCTTCGATCCTGATCTGCGCGGCCTCTGTAAGACGCATATCAGCGGGCACTATCCTGCCGGCTTCAAGCAGAACCACATCCCCGGGTACAAGCTCGGATGCATTGATATCCACTGGTTTCCGGTCCCTAAAGACCAGCGCCGTGGGCGCCGCCATTTCCTTCAATGCCCTCATTGCCTTCTCGGCTCGGTACTCCTGGACAAAACCGATAATTGCGTTGAGGATAACTATAACCACGATGGCAATCGTATCGGAGACTTCTCCCATCATACCCGAGACCACGGCAGCAGCCATAAGGATCATGATCATGAAATCCCTGAACTGATCGAGAAACATCATGAAAGGGGTTTTTTTCCTGGACTCCTGCAGTACATTGGGACCGTACTCATCAAGCCTTTTCGCAGCGTCATCGGAGGACAGTCCCTCGGAGGATGATTTCAGATACTCGAAAACCTCTTTGATATCCTTCTGGTGCCAGTTCAATTTATACCTCTCTTTTCTTTGTTGTTTGCCTTGCAGTTGCATGAAAGCATCGCAGGCGGGCATGGGAGTCCGCGGGTTTTGCGGCGGACTCCCATGCCCGCTTATGCAACGGAATTTTCATTTGTTTCGCAACAGGTTATCTCTTCCCCGTTATCTCCGTCTCCTTTCCGCAATAATGATTTTAATACAAACAGGAGAAATTATTCATATATTGAGATATTTCGTTTGACAGCAAAGTATGCTCTATGCTACTGTTTTATACTTCGTAGCCCGGTGTTGCCATCAGCCCACACCAGAACAGAGAGCAGGGTTTAAGCTCCGACTGACACCGAACATCATCGCCCTGTAACAAAACTTAATGCTTTGTCCTTTGACTGCGGGGCAAAATAACTTCGAAACACAACAAAAGGAGGAAAAACTAAAATGCCGCTTGATCCAACCAAACATGCCGACTGGGAAATTGCTGAAGCTGCAGAAGCCGACATGAAGACGGTCTACCGGTTAGGGGAAGAACTGGGGCTTGAGAAGGAAGAACTTCTGCCCCACGGCCATTATGTGGCAAAACTGGATTTCAAGAGGATACTCGAACGCCTGAAGGATAAACCCGACTGCAAATATGTGGACGTCACCGCCATCACACCCACACCGCTGGGCGAGGGTAAATCCACGACCACGATGGGGCTTACGCAGGGGCTCGGCAAGAGAAACAAAAACGTTATAGCCGCTATCAGGCAGCCTTCCGGCGGTCCCACCATGAACATAAAGGGCTCCGCCGCGGGAGGGGGGCTCAGCCAGTGCATACCGCTGACCCCTTTTTCGCTTGGTCTCACCGGTGATATCAATGCGATCATGAATGCGCACAATCTCGCAATGGTGGCCCTTACCTCGAGAATACAGCACGAGTTCAATTACGATGACGAGCAATGGGCCAAACGCAAGCAGAAACGCCTCAACATAGACCCCCGCAATGTGGAGATGAAGTGGATAATAGACTTCTGCGCCCAGGCACTGAGGGATATAACCATAGGCCACGGCGGGAAGATGGACGGGTTCATGATGAGGTCGGGTTTTGCAATCGCTGTCTCGTCGGAAGTCATGGCAATACTGTCCGTCGCAACAGACCTGAAGGACATGAGGGAGCGCATGGGCAGAATCGTTGTCGCTTACGACAAAAAGGGCAATCCAGTGACAACCGAGGACCTTGAGGTTGCAGGCGCAATGACCGCCTGGATGGTCGAGGCCCTTAATCCCAACCTCATGCAGACCCTCGAGGGGCAGCCTGTGCTGGTGCATGCGGGCCCCTTTGCAAACATCGCGATAGGACAGTCCTCAATAATCGCGGACAGGGTCGGCCTCAAACTCGGTGAGTACCATCTTACCGAATCCGGGTTCGGCGCGGACATAGGTTTTGAAAAGTTCTGGAACCTGAAATGCAGGTTCTCCGGACTCAAACCGAACGCCGCGGTCCTCGTCGCCACAATCCGTGCGCTGAAGTGTCACGGAGGTGCGCCTATCCCGGTACCGGGAAGGCCGATGCCCGGGGAATACATGAAAGAAAACGTCGGCTGGGTCGAGGAAGGATGCAGGAACCTCGTCCACCATATCAACACGGTGAAAAAGGCGGGAATCAACCCCGTTGTCTGCATAAACGCATTCTACACGGACACAAACAACGAAATCAATGCCGTAAGAAGAATCGCCGAGGAAGCCGGCGCGCGCGTGGCGGTATCAAAGCACTGGCAGTACGGCGGTGAGGGAGCGCTTGAACTTGCAGACGCCGTAATAGATGCATGCAATGAGCCCAATGACTTCAAATTCCTCTACGAGCTTGATACGCCTGTCAGGACGCGCATAGAGATGATAGCCGAGCAGGTCTACGGCGCGGACGGCGTTGAATACACGCCCGAGGCCCTTGCAAAGGCCGAGAGGATGGAAGCCGACCCCGAGATTTCCAGGCTCGGCACGTGCATGGTCAAGACACATCTGAGCCTCTCGGACAATCCCAACCTCAAGGGAGTGCCCAAGGGGTGGAAACTGCTCGTCAGGGACATCCTCACCTATAAAGGCGCAGGATTTATCGTTCCCGTGGCAGGGGCGATAAAACTCATGCCGGGCACCAGCTCCGACCCCGCTTACAGACGGGTGGATGTGGATACGGAAACGGGCAAGGTCAAGGGATTATTCTGAGATTGAACTTCCGGCGGCCCCTGTTATTGCCGAATGCAGTAGCAGGGGCTGTTGATTTTCTTAATGTTGTTGATTAATAATTAATTTGTAACATGTTAATTTAAAAATTTTTTTGCTTTGATATTTGATGGAACGGTTCTCTTTATGGTTGGAAATCTTCCCAACTTGTTGACCCTTGCAAGGATATTGCTCCTGCCGTTCTTTGCAGCTACTCTTATTTATGAAGAGTATCGGTATGCCCTGCTGCTTTTCATCGCAGCCTCTGTTACGGATTTTCTCGACGGGCTTGTTGCGAGGATTAAAAGGCAGATAACATACTTCGGCAGGATACTCGATCCTGTTGCTGACAAATTTTTCCTGATAACCTCGTTTGTCGTGATGAGCATCCTTGGACTGATTCCCAAATGGCTTACGATCATCGTTATCAGCAAGGATTTGATTGTCGTTACAGGCTGTATTATACTTTATCTTGTCACCCGCAATCTGAAAATCGAGCCGAGTCTGCTGGGGAAGGTTACAAGCGCCTGCCAGTTCATCCTTTTAGGGCTGGTCCTGCTTGCCCGCAATATGGATGAAGAAACAAGGGTGCCGGAGTTTCTGTTTCTTGGAGTCGCCGTGCTGACCGCGCTGTCGGGGCTCGGTTATGTTTACAGCGGGCTGAAAACAGCCGGCGCTGAGAATGCAAAACAATCGGGGGGGGATTAATCGGTGCAAGCTGTAATAAACCATATTTCCGAGGGCAGTATCGCCGAGGAAATCGGCCTGCGGAAGGGTGACATCCTCCTGAGCATCAACGGTCATCCCGTCAAAGACATCATAGATTACATGTACTACTCCAGCGACAGCATAATCAACCTTGAGGTACGGCGCGGCGGAGAGACACATTCCTACAGGATAAAGAAGCGGGAAGCGTCCGATATCGGTTTCGAGCTGAAGCCGTTCAGGACAAGGTCTTGCAGGAACAAGTGCTCTTTCTGCTTTGTAAACCAGTTGCCGAAGGGCCTGAGAAAAACGCTGTACATGAAGGACGACGACTACCGCATGTCCTTTCTTTACGGCAACTTCATAACGTTGACAAACATCTCGGCAAAGGAAAAAAAGCGCATCGCGGAGCAGAAACTGAGCCCCCTTTATATATCGGTGCATACGACGAATAACGACCTGAGAAGGAAAATGCTCGGCAATCCGAAGGCCGGCGATATCCTCAAGGAGCTGGAGTTTCTCGTATCACATAAAATAAGGATCCATGCCCAGATAGTCCTCTGTCCCGGTGTGAATGACGGAGAGGAGCTTTCCAGAACCATAAAAGACCTCCGCAGATTCTACCCCTATGTGGCATCTATAGCGGTCGTGCCCGTCGGTCTTTCGAAATACAGGAAATCACATGTCAAACCGTTTGGAAAGGATGATGCGGTGAAAGTCGTTGAGACCGTCAAAGCATTCAGGCGAAGGTTCAAGAGGCGCCACGGAGACCCCGTAGTGCATCTTGCCGATGAATTTTACCTGAAAGCGGAAGCGCCCTTCCCTCCATTTAAAGACTACGGAGACATGCCGCAGATGGAAAACGGGGTGGGCCTGATACCTGCATTTCTGAACTCCTCCAGAAAACTCAAACTTCCCAAAAAGATCAAGCCCGGAAAAATCGCCGTTTTTACGGGCACCGCGTTCATGCCCTATCTTGAGGAATTTGCGGAAAAATTAAGGGCGATAGACGGGCTCAGTCTGGATGTGTTCAAGGTGGAAAACAGATTCTTCGGGCCGTCCGTAACTGTAGCGGGGCTCCTTACCGGCAAGGACATACTGAAGGCGATCGTGGGGAAAACCAGGGCCGACCGCCTGCTGGTGCCGAGCGTCGCCCTCAGGGACGGAACCGACGTCTTCCTGGACAATGTCACGCTGAAGGACATGCAGGAAAGCCTCGGCATGGATGTCAGGGTCATAGAACCCACACCCGAGGGATTATTAAAGGAGATAAAAAATGAATATAACCGGCAAGACTGAAATAACAGGTATTTTCGGATACCCGATCGAACACACACTGTCCCCCCTGATGCACAATGCGGCATTTAATGCACTGGGACTTGATATCTGTTACGTCCCCTTCAGGGTGTCGCCTGAAGACCTGCCGGGCGCTGTCAGGGCCGTCCGCTGCCTCAACCTGCTCGGCGTGAACACCACGATCCCCCACAAGGAAAAGGTCATGCCTTTGCTCGATGAAATCGACAGCGAAGCTTCATTTATAGGCGCGGTTAATACCATAGTAAACTCCAGGGGACGCCTGACAGGATACAATACGGACGGAAGGGGGTTTATAAACTCCCTCTCGGAAGAGGGGATATCCATAGATAAAAAAAATATTTTCATAATCGGAGCCGGGGGCGCCTCAAGAGCCGTTGCCTATTATTTAAGTGAAAAGGCATCAAAGCTTTCTTTATACGACACGGACATTTCCAAGGCCGAAAAACTGGCGGCGGACCTCCGGAAGATCCGCAACAACATCTCCCTGCCGGGCAATGTGGAAGACAGCAGCGGTTCCGACATCATCATCAACGCCACCCCGCTCGGCCTTGCACCGGACGACCCACTGCCCTTAAATCCGGATTTAATAACGCCGGATATGACCGTATGCGATTTCATCTACAGGAAAACAAGACTCCTGCAGGAAGCAGAAAAAAGGGGGGCAAAGACAGTAGACGGTCTGGGGATGCTTTTATGGCAGGGTGTTCTGGCGTTTGAACTGTGGACGGGGGTAAAGCCACCGGTTGATGTAATGCGCGAGGCCCTGCTGTCCGGGATGAAACGATAAACCGGGGGTTACGCGGTCGGCTTGAGTATCGGCGGATACACACAGTTTCTGCCTGCTGATTTTGCCTTGTAAAGCTCGTCATCCGCCTGTTTCAGGATGCTCTCCCATGAAATGTATTTGACATTTTCGGCGATGTTGCATGCCACTCCCAGACTGATGGTGAGGATCTTGTACGGCGAGGCCTTGTGCTCGAGGCCGAGCGATTCCACTGCGGCCCTGAGGGTCTCTGCGACCTTCAATGCGTCCGAAAGGTTCAGCTCGGGCAGGATTATGACAAACTCTTCACCGCCCCAGCGGAATATCTCGTCCGTTTTTCTCAGCGTGGTATTTATGGTATTGGCGACTGAAACGAGTATATAGTCTCCTTTCTGGTGGCCGTAGTTGTCATTGTAGAGCTTGAAATTGTCAACATCACAGAGGATCAGGCTGTACGGGCGCTCATGCCTGACGGAGAGCAGGTGCACATTCTCTATCCTCTTCTGAAAGCTGCGCCTGTTGCCTATCTGTGTGAGGGGGTCGATATCCACGAGCCTGTTAAGCTTCTCGTTCAGGCACCCCAGTTCCTTGTGCTTGCTCTCGAGAAGGGCCATCATGTTGTTGAAGCTCTCGCCTATCTGGTTGATCCTGTCCTTGAATGCGTACTGGTATACATCGCATTTCCTGCAGTCCCCGTATTCCTTGGCACAGCGTCCCTTCACCCCCCCGCGGGAGAATGTACCGGCAATCTGCCAGCACCTGAGGTCCGGCGATTTATAACTCGGACAGTCGGTCTGCTTGCAGTTTTTGAACTCCCAGCATTTCATAAGGTTC
The DNA here is from genome assembly GCA_026982355.1 of Thermodesulfovibrio sp. Classification (GTDB taxonomy): domain Bacteria; phylum Nitrospirota; class Thermodesulfovibrionia; order UBA6902; family UBA6902; genus JAADFS01. The sequence continues at coordinate 4,074 of JALSHG010000096.1, read as the reverse complement.
GTGCCCTGAACCCTGACATGGAAACTGCCGTGCTCTATAACCTGTTCTATGCTGTGTTTTATCCTCTTCTGGGCTTCCTCGAGTTCCTTGTTGTGCCTTTCTATCTCCATATTCTGCTTGTTCAGTATACTGTCGGCCTTTTTAACGACAAACTGCAGAAAAGTAAAGAGCACGCTCATGGCGAATATCAACATCAGGGGAATCTTGTATATTTCCTTCTTCATCAGGCTGAAAAGCGAGGTCATATCCTTGTAAACCTCAAAGGCGCCGATAATGTTGCCCTGGGATGAGTTGCCGGGTTCCCCGTATATCGGGACATATATCTCCAGCACGTCGATATCGGTGGAGTCTTTATTATCCTGCGAAGTTTCTTTTGCGGGCACCCTGAATTTCGTCAGTTTTGAAGCCGTCCTGCCGTATAAGGCGGACATCAGCTCCTCCGAGGTCTTCACAACCCCGATATCCTCGCGCTCGGTGGAATACACAATGCTTCCGCTCAGATCGAAAATTCTTAATTTCAGCAGATCGCTGTGATCCGACAGGAATGCCTCTGCGATTACGTCCAGCTTTTCGCGTTGCTCGGAGTGTTCCCCGATATACAGATATCCGTAGGTCTTCAGGCCCGGGGCGATAAAATCGTCGTATATCCGGCTTTCAAACCGCTTTGCCACGACCTCGACTGTTGACACGGAGTAATCAATGAGAGCCTGTTTCTGATACAGGTAGGCCACATAACTCAGCAGAAGCGTTGAAACCAGGATTATCCCGATGCTGAAAACAGAGAAGTAGCGTCGCAGATTAAAGTCTCTGGCTTTCCCTGCCGGTTTTTCCTTTGATTCAGAGTATGTCATGACGTATTGCTTATTATATCGTAAATTCCGGCAAAAATCTCAAGTTTGACAAGGAAATGCACCCATGATGCCGGCTGAGATACCGGATTTTGACAAAATTCATCTTCAGGTGCTACTATGTTAAACCTTAATGTTGCATAAACGTGCAGAGGAGTCTGCTCCGCCGGCGGCATTTTATGCAACCGTAAGGTTAACAGGTGTACGGTTGATTAATGAAAATCGCAATCACAGGCAAAGGCGGTGTCGGGAAGACCACGATTTCCGCCCTCCTGGCTCATATATATGCGTCAGAGGGCAGAAAAGTCATAGCCGTTGATGCCGACCCTGATGCAAATCTTGCGTCAGCCTTGGGTATTTCAAAAGATGAAATAAAAAAGATACAACCTGTAGCCGAAATTACGGAGCTGATCGAAGAAAGAACAGGCGCAAAACCGGGCAGCAGCGGCGGCATATTCAGGCTTAACCCCACAGTGGACGATATACCCGAAGGATTCGGCTATAAATCCGGCAATATCATCCTGCTCGTAATGGGCAAATCAAAACCCGCCGCCTCAGGCTGTTTCTGCCCGGAACACGCGCTGCTCAGGCGGCTTCTGAGGCATCTGGTGATAGAGAGAGGCGAGGTCGTGATTGCAGACATGGAGGCCGGAATCGAACACCTTACAAGAGGGACGGCCGGGGGTGTTGACGCATTCATGGTTGTGGTCGAGCCAGGGCTGAGAAGCATCCAGACGGCGAAGGCTGTAAAGAATCTTGCAAAAGGGCTCGGCGTAAAAAGGGTCTGTGTCATTGCCAACAAGGTCAGGAATGATGAGGACCTTGCATTTATCAAAGACAGCCTCAGGGATATCGAATACCTCGGGGCGATAGGCTTTGACGATGCCGTCATGGAATCCGATATCCGGGGTATACCTTCATATAAAGCTTCCCCCCAACTCCTTGAGGAAGCTCTGAAAATCAGAAAAAACTTAGAGAAGGCCGTTTGAAGAAGACTCTCAGAGCAACGCTGCTGAAAAAGCGGGATTCCATTCCGCCGGAACAGAAAGCCGGGAAGGATGCCGCCATCATGGAAAGGCTCTTTGCACTGGATGCCTTCAAAAAGGCAAAGAGCCTGTTATTATATGCATCATTCCGCTCCGAGGTGGATACCACAGGGTGCATGAGTGAAACAATCAGGCTCGGTAAACGGCTTATACTGCCAGCTGTTGATTCCCGACGCAGGGAATTGAAGCTTTATGAGGTGAAGGAAGTTTCAGAACTCAAACCGGGCTATATGGGAATCCCCGAGCCGGTAATCAAGAAAAACCGGCAGGTCACCCTCGGAGATATTGATCTCATAATAGTACCGGGTGTGGGATTCGATCGGGAATGCAACCGCCTGGGATACGGCGGCGGATACTATGACAGGCTCCTTGGCGGCACAACCGGACAACGGTTAAGGGCAAAAAGGCGCATTACGGCACTTGCTCTGGCTTTTGAGGAGCAGATCACCGGAAAAATTCCGGCTGAGCCACATGACGTGAAAGTGGATATGATTATTACGGATAAGGGAGAGATTTGCTGTCACGTCCCGTAATCTCAGGTTTCAGCCTGATCACCCTGCGGCTTTTATCCCTGATGGTGAATACCGGCACATACGGCGTGTAACCCTGTTTTCCGATTTTCAATATCCTGTATCTTTGTATCTTGTTTCACTTTCATACCGCAAAACTCCTCCGAACAGCTCCGGAGGGTTTGATATTGATTTTCGTCTGGAATACCTGTTACTATCAACAGCAGAGAAACTGTCTATATCAAACAACCCATTTCAACTGTTACAACGAGAGGGAAGTGCCGCCGGAGGCTGTTTGGGAATAGTGCCGGTGATGTGATTCATATCACATATCCGTACATCTGTTGTGGTTATCATAAACATATAAGGGGATGGTTAAGTTGCGGAAGGTATCAATAATACCCTTGCTGATGGCCGTCGTGATTATGTCAGTGACGGCAGGATGCGGCGGCGGCGGAAGCGGCGGCGGAAGCGGCGGCGGAAGCGGCGGTACCAGTACCAGCGTGGCTTCCGATCCCGATCCCGGCGCCGGTAGTGTTCTTTCGGGCACGGTAACACTCACATGGACCGCCCCTAAAACAAATGCCGACGGAACAGCTTTGACCGACCTTGCCGGGTACAGGATTTATTACGGGACGGTATCCGGAAATTATACAGAAGTGAAAGATGTTGGTATCCCGTCCTGTGATACCAACGGAGATGAAACAGAGTGTTCTTATACCATTGAAAACCTCAGCCCGGGAACATGGTATTTTGCAGTAACCGCTTATGACACGTCAGGGAATGAAAGCGACTATTCCAATGAGACAAGCAAAACAATCTGACAGATTCCATAACGGCATGCAGGAAAATGGGGCAGGCCATTACGATGATCGAAATGCCGGGGGTAAGCGGTAAACAATTCAGGAATGTTCAAGTTCAGAATATGTTTTTCAATTCCATCTTCAATTCTTTCAGCGTGTATGATTCAAGTGTTTCGTGCTTGCGAGAGGTACTATGAAGAGTGTAAGCGTTGTCCTTGAGAATGTATATTTGTATTGATTCTTCCTCGGGGATTACTATCCAGTATTCCCTTACACCGAACCTTGCATACAATCTCTTTTTTTGCACAAAATCCCTGTAAGCGGAACTTTCCGATATTATCTCTATGGCAATGTCAGGGGCGCCCTGTATGTTCTTTTCTCCTATGATATTCAACCTGTCTTTTGAGATAAACAGGATGTCAGGCTGTACAACATTCTCATCATCAAGATACACATCACATGGCGCATCAAATACCTCTCCAAGGTCATTTTCTGTCGTAAATTTTCTTAATTCAAACTCAAGTCTTCCCGAAATCCTTTGATGTCTTGGGACAGGCGACGGTGTCATAACCAGTTCTCCTTCTATAAGCTCATACCTCTCATCCTCTGGGGTTTTAAGATAATCTTCGTAAGTGAGTTTTTTCTTTTCCGTAACAGCCGGCGCCATAATGAAATCTCCTGTCGGTTCTTATTTTTATTCTATTGAATGGATAATGCGATGTCAAATAACGGGAGAGAAAAGGTAATGTCAAGATTTCTGTGTAAATTCTTTTAAGGGTGTCATTCTCCATTTATCATTTAAGTGATTTAGTACAGCATAAACAATCCTCTCAATACTCTGAGAGTTGTTAAAACAACTCATAGGTCT